>JAZSIB010000104.1:0-23188 GCA_045533585.1 Lachnospiraceae bacterium
GCAATGGCTTCTTCGCCGAGCTTACTGACCATGATGGTATCGATAACACCGACCAGACAGACCAGAAAAGATTCGATGGCAGATGGCCATGCGACTTTTAAAAATTTACGGTAAAGCTCACCGGTCGAGGGGAGCTCACCGTGAAGCTCTGTGTTCTTACTCATATGTGCAACTGTAAAAAATGCGATCAATCGGGAAAATAGATTTTTGGAATTGATTTTACTTACTGTATTCATGATAGAATTCATCCGTTTCTTTGTAGTACAGCATCAGCAGACAAAGAAATTTGTGAGACTTCGGTGTTGTACAGACTCATATTATTTGTTATATATTTTAGCATTTGGACAGGAGGAGTCAATGGATTATCTCAATCATAGAAGGGACAATTCTAAAATAATACAATTTTCAGGCAGAATCTAAGGAATATGTGACGAAAGAAAAGAAAGTATAAGTAGAAAATATTCGTGGAACAGTAAAAAATCAAAGAAATTTGACAAATTTGTAAAATGGTGGTATCTTATGGGTAGAGTATCAAAATGATATTCGGATTTATGTTTTGGGAGGTTTACCGATATGACAGGTACAGTAAAATGGTTCAACGCAAAGAAGGGTTTCGGATTTATCTCCAGCGATGAGGGAAATGATGTATTTGTACATTTTTCCGCTCTGAACATGGAAGGCTTCAAGGTTCTTGACGAAGGTGATAAGGTTGAATTCGAAGTCGTAGACGGCGAGAAGGGACCGCAGGCAGCTAACGTTACAAAGCTGTAATGATTGTTTGATTCACAAGTCAGATAGGCAGATGATATACTTAATTGGGTGTGAGTTATAACAAAAAAAATAATGGCATCAGGTGATTCCTGATGCCGTTTTTTTGTGCGGAAATCTCAAAAATGGTTTGTATAATATGTACAAAAATTCCAAGGAAAATTTTACATAGAAAAGGTAAAAAAAGACTTTACAAATACTGACACCTGTTGTAATAATATAGCAAATAGTTGCAAAAAAGGAAAATCACATACGGGAACCAACAACGAATCCCGTCGCATAAGAGGATAAGACCAAAGTACAAAGGCTGAAAAATGTATAAGCATAAGACGTAAAAAAGGAGAAGATGATGAAGATTGTATTTTGGTCTAATTATCCGAAAAGCGGGGTGACTTCGAACATGGCGGCGATGGGAATTATGTTTTCCCTTATGTTTCCGTCACGGGTAATGATGCTGACGAACCATTGTAACCACGAGAATCTGGGAAGGGTTCTGCTCGGCAGTTGTTACGAAGATGCTTTACGGGAAGATTCCGGATATTACAGAAAGGAGAAGTCGTATCCGGCAATCAAACGGATTACGCAGATTCCGGCGCATTATGGTGTGCCTAAGACAGCAGAGAACCTGTCGGAAAACGGATTGTATTATTTTACACAAGGAAAGCTGTTCAGTAATGAAGTCTATGAGTTCCGTATCCGCGAGGAGATCAACTATATTATCAAGCAGTTACATGAACCAAGAGACTATATTTTTATTGATGCAAAAAGTCAGGACAGCATCAGTACGATGCAGCTTCTGGAAGAGGCCGATATGATTGTCGTAAACTTACGTCAGGATGAGGCGGTGATAAAAGAATTCTTCAAGCAGTATATGTCGGTGATGGGAAAGTGCTTTTTTATCATCAGCGAATATCGAAAGAGAAAAGGCTACTATAAGCTACAGAAGTTCGTCAAAGAGTTTTGTGTACATCCGGAACGGATTGCGGCGATTCCGTACAATCCGGGGTTTGGACATTTTATTGACGACGGACGCATTGCAGAGTATGTGTTGCAAAACCATGACTGTAAGAAAAAAACAAAAGAATACTACTATATATGGCATTTGAAAAAAGCGGTGCAATTACTAAAGAACGCACTCGACAGGCAGGAATATCTTGCTATCAGGTTCGAGGAGGAAAATATTTATGCGTGAATGGTATCAACTTATGTTGTGCATCGCTTTTTCTTTGTCTTTTTCCGGCTTATATCTGTTATTCAAAGCATTTTTAAGAGGCAGTAAGAGGGATGATACGGCATACTTGTTTTCGACGGAACAACAGTTGGAATTGGAGCGGACTGCAGAAAAAAAGACAGATGCAAGGGTTGCAGTTTTGATATTTATTGCAGTGTTTCTGACGGCAGTTTTTCTGGTGCTTTTGATTGAAGCAACAATAAACAAAGGAGGTGTATAGGGTGCAGCGAGTCAGGAAGAAGACAGTACACTATATTCTGGTGATTTTGCTGGTGTGCGCGATTTTGTTGTGTGGAGTATTTGTTACGATATGGTTTCTTTCGGAAGAGATTTGTGCAAATTACGAAGAATTACTGCAGGAGAAAAACGAAATAATTACGCAGAATACGCAGACGGTGTTTGTTGCTTTGCAGGATATCGGCAGGGGGGAAGAGATTACGGAAGAGATGCTTATTTCCATGCAGGTATTCAGTTCACAGGATAGGAGCTTGTATTTTTCCGAAGAGGACTTTGGGAAAGAGGCTCTGGCTGATATCCGGGCAGGCAGTTTCGTGGATAAGGCGATGGTGAATCAGTCCGGTACGATAGAGCGATTGCGGGAAGTATGTTTTGATGGGATTTTGATATCAGAGAATACGAAGAACAATGATGTGGTAGATATAAGAATCCGGTATCCGAACGGAGAAGATTATGTGGTGCTCTCCAGAAAACAGATTCGTTTGAACGAAGGTGATTACAAGCACTGTTATCTGCGGGTCGATGAGGAAGAATTGTTATTGATGGCAGCAGCTTTGGTGGATGCAGATTACTTTGAAGGAGCTGTTATCTATACGACAAAGTACATCGCAGCATCCATACAGGAAAAGAGCGAAGTTACCTATCTGCCGAAGGAAGAATTGTTGGAATTGATGAGAAAAAGCCCGAATATCGTTGCATTTATACAAGACGATGAAGTAGAAACGATGCGAAAAGAGCTGGAGGAACGATTACAGGAGATAGGGAGAATAGGGGGGAGATGAAAGTGATAACAATGGGCTTTGTTGGTGCATACGCATATGACATTATTCTGTACCTTGGGCGTATGCTGAGCCAGCAGGGAAAACGAGTTCTGGTGATTGATCGGACTACAGAGCAGGAGATTATCCGCACATTGCATCCGGCAGGAAGAGAAGAGATGTTTGACGGTATTTTTTGTTTTTGCGGAATGGATATTACTGCACGGGTAATCCTTCCGGGAGGAGCTATCGGTAAGGAACTGTATGACATCGTGTTATATGATTTTGGGGGAAATACCTGTCCGGATGACTTTGCGCTGTGTGGGATTATCTGCTATGTGCTGGATATGTATGAGTACAATGCCCTACGTGTAAAGAATTTTGTTTGCGTGCGGGAGGAATTTGAGGAATGGATGATTATACGGGATTTATACCGAGGGCGGGCAATGGCTAAGTATCATATGAGTATCAGTGGAAAAAACGTGGCGAAGAAGGATCTCTTTTCGATTCGGTTGAACAGCAGCGATTTCGTTGCACGTTTTCGGATGGAGGCGGATCAGCAGCCGCGTGTGGAACTGGCAGGAGAGGATATGAAGGAGTTGGTATACCAGTTGGCAATCCGGCTTTGCCCGGAGATAACGCAAAAAGGACAGCGGCGCGGAATACAGAGAAAAGAACGATATTCTGCGTAGACAGGAGGAAGGTTGAAAAAATTGTTTTATAACATTTTTTTCAACCGGAGAATTTGTGCCGAGGACGTCACAAATTCTTGTGATGCGAGCGCTTCCTCGAACGTAAACGTTCTCGAAATGGAGGAAAGATGAAGATAGTTTTTTGGTCTCCGGTGCATGGACAGGCGCGTCAAAGCTCAAATTTGTTGGCTGTCAGCTTGAATTTGGTCATGGAGCAGCATAAAAAGATACTGGTTACACAGACACAATACCGGATGAATGATTTGGAAGACGCAGCGGTAGGGAGAGCAGGAAGAAAAGACTTCAGAGAACAATTCTATCAAGATATGGGAATTGATTCACTAATACGGTGTCTGAAGCGTAAGCAGATCACAAAAGCGGATATTGAGAATTGTTGTATTCAGCTTCTGCCGGATGAAGAATTCATATTGCTTCCGGGGTCACAGTGTGAAAATTATGAGGTGTTTCAGGAGAACGTCGGTGAGACTGTCCGTACGGTACTGGAAGAGGCGGAGAAGTATTATGATTATGTGTTTGTGGATACGAATCCGGGCGGAGACCGGATGAGTAGACAACTGCTACAGGCGGCAGATTTTATTGTTGTTAACTTGTCACAGAATGTGGGTGTGATTGATCGGTTTTTTTGGGATTATCCGGAGGAGTTAAGAGGAAAACGAGTATTCTTTTTGTTTGGCTCCTATTTGGCAGACAGCTGTTATAATCTGTCAAATCTTCGCTACCGGTATGAGTTGATAAGAAGAAACAATGCAGCAGTAATCCCGATGAATGTTGGCTTTATGGATGCAATTGCGGGTGGGAATGTACGGAACTATTTTGCAAAGAATCTCGAGTGTGAGCCGGGAGATGCAAACTATACTTTTATGCAGGAAGTGGGAGCGACGGTGCGGAAGATGACAGAATATCTTGCAAAGAGAAGCAAGACTGTCGTAAGCAGGGAAGGAGGAGCTGATGAATACTGTATTGACTGATATTATTCTAATGCTTCTTTTGCTTGTATCGGTAGTGTCGGCGCTGTTGTATATGGCAGCAGGAAAAAAAGAGCCGGGACCGGAGGATGAAAACAGGTATGAGCCCACGATATTGGCACAGAAAGTAAAAGTGATTATCAATGAAATTATTAATCAGGATATCGCAGCGCTGAATCTGACAGAAAAGGAGGGTAAAAAGAGGGAAGAGCAACGGAAAATATTAAAGAATGCCATGCGCTGCTGCGCATATGGAGGATATGGTGAGAAGGACTATCTGAAGGACTATATCCGCGATGTATTGCAGAGGCGTTTGGGAATAAACGAAGAAACGATAGACCGATGCATTCCTTTTGATAAACCGGCACAGTTAAGCGCAAGAGATATGTTTGACATTATGATGTTGCGAAAATCAAAGCAGGAGTATAAGACGGCTTTTTTACGATTGGCGGAGGAGCACGCGTGGTTTCAGCCGAAGGAAGACGAAGAGGGTTGCCATTATATTGTAACGAAGCAGGATGTGCGGGCAGCGTATTTTCGAAAAAGGCCACAGCTTAGTTATGCAGATAAACTCGCGGTACTTACATATCGGATATACAGTTATTTCGGGCATGGTGTGATTGATATGTTGCGGGACAACTCATTGGACGGAATTGCCGGTGGGCAGAGTGGGCTGGCGTCGGAAAGCTATGACTATCGGGAGCTTTTACATGGGAAGGATAAGAATGCAGTAAAACGTTATGCGTATGATTCTGTCTGGGTACAGGCAAAGGGTATCTGGATACATCTGGACTTTTTGAGCTTTGGTGCGGAACAGGAGTTGGAGAGAGTGACGCGAGCCCTGATTAAGTACGATGCCCCATATGAACTGACGAGAAACAGACCTAAGATATTTACGGATATGAAGGATGGCAGCCGTGTGACGGCGATGCGCCCTCCGCTTTCGGAAACATGGACATTCTTTGTGAGAAAATTTGAATCGGCACCTCGAGGACTTGAGAACAGTTATAACGGAAAAGGTGTGGAGCAGATGATTGAGTATCTGAAACTGTTGGTAAAAGGAAGTGCGCATATCGCAGTGACCGGAGCGATGGGAAGCGGGAAGACGACTTTGTTGAAGGAACTGATTCGATATATCAATCCGACCTACAATATAAGGACTTCCGAGACGATGTTCGAGCTGAATGTAAGAAAGATACTTCCGGATAGAAATATCGTTCCGTTTCGGGAGACGGATTCAGTATCTATGGAGGAGTTGATTGATGGACTCAAAAAAACAGATGCCAACTGCATTTTGCTGGGGGAGGTGAGTACAGAGCAACTGGCGTACCTCTCTACACAGCTGGCAAAGATTACGGAACAGCAGTTGCTGACCTGCCATCCAACGTCAACGGAAGGTTTGATATCGTACTTTCGTCAGGCACTTATGAATCGTGGTTCGTTTGCAGATGAGAGTCTGGCACAGGAAGAGGTAGTACGTTCCATCAATATTGATGTACATACCTGCAAGGATACCGAAACGGGAGAACGATACATAGAGTATATTAATGAAATATGTCCTAAAGGGAAGGTGCGAAGACTGGTGCGGTATCAGAACGGCGAATATGAGATACTTGCAGCACCGAGTGAAGAATTACAGAAACGTTTGAGAAAAAAACTGCGAAAAGGCGAAGGAGCATTTTTTGAGTGCCTTTTTGAGCCGGATGCGATAGGAAAGGAGGCAGCGTGAAAAGTCGGGGAATTGGCGTACATCGATATTCTAAGATAAGGAAGGAAAAACGGTTTGGCCGGTTGTACCGGATATGTGAAGACTGCCCCGTGACTCGTGGATATGTAAAGAAAATCAGAGGAATGTTTTTACGGCATTGTCCATTGGAAGAACACAGGTTACAGAAAAAAACGATTCAGTTATGTTTGTTAGTATGGGGAAGTGCAGGGCTGATAACATGTTTGTTGTTTCTAAGCAATCCGGGAATCTATACACTTGCTTTGGCTTTGTTTTATTCGGTGGCAGCGTCGAAGGAACTGGTAAGAGTAGCCGAAAAAAGCACAGAGCGTCGTATCCTGAAGCAATTGGAGAAGGCATTGAATGATGTGCGGCATTTTTATTACGATACACATTCGATAACAGGAGCGCTGGCAGAGGTAGCGGGGCTGAACGGTTATGAGATGAGGCTTCATATCGAAGCGTTGATTGCAGTACTGGAGTCAGAGAATCTGATGGAAACAGTAGAGGAATATAACCGTTTATCAGGAAATCGTTTTTTGAAGATGTTTCTCTCGCAGTGTGTTGCAATTCAGGAGTATGGAGACTGTGAGCGGAACGGTGAATCCATCTTTATACGGAATCTGAATGACCTGCGTGCAGACGTTTTGAACTACCTTTTACAGATGGACAGGTTACAGTTGGAGTTCAGTGGATTGACGTTTATTACATTGGTGCCGCTTCTGGCACTTCCGCTGATTCGCTCGACGGCGATTGCTACCTTGCCGGAGCTGGCAGGTTTCTATAACGGTGCGTTTGGGGTGATATTGCCGGTAGTCTATCTCTTAGTTACGATAGCTGTCTATGCGGCGGTTGTAGAAATGCAGGAGCTGGATGTTGCTGTATCAAAGAAGCATCGAATCTTATATCGTCTGGAGCGAAGCAGAGCGGTTACGGCATGGCTGGATACATGGGAAAAGCGAAATTACGGAAAAGTACAAAAACAAAAGTACCGTCTGCGAAGGGCAGGGGAAACTATGTCACCGCGTCTGTGGATGCTGGAAAAGGCAGTGTATCTGTGCATGGCGGTTGTACTGGGAGCGGGACTTTTTCTGTATGCACATGAAAAAGAACGTACCCGGCTGATATCGGAAGCGGTGGGGATGGAAAGCATAAGTCAGGCGGTGACCGGTAAACAGCAGGAGGAGATGGCGGTCATCATACCGCAGTTGGTAGAAAAGTATTGTAAGGCGGAAGTAGTTACATATGAAGACCTGTTAGACGAGGTGCGTCAGGAGACACAGTTGACAGAGCGTCTTGCGGAGTTTGCGGCGAAGGAATGTGCGCAGCGGATACAGGAATACCGGAACTGCCATATGAAGTGGTACGAGTTTGGAACGATACTGTTGTATGCATTACTGGCGTATGGGATTCCGGATCTGAGACTCTGGTATAAGACAGCATTGATGCGGATGAATATGTTGTCGGAGGTGACGCAGTTTCAGTCAATAATTATGATGCAGATGTTCATTCCGGATATTACGGTATTGAGGATTCTGACGAGCATGGAACAGTTTGCATTTATATTCCGGTCCGGGATACAGGAATGTATAAATGAGTATTCATATTCTGTGGAGGCCGCGCTTACCGATATGAAAGAAGCGGAGCGCTATGAACCGTTTCGACGGCTGTGCGACAATCTTTTGATGGTGGATAAGATAGGAATAATACGGGCGTTTGAAGAGATAACACAGGACAGAGAGCATTTTCAAAAGCAAAGAGAAGAAGATACCTATAGGATGATACGGAAAAAAGCGGGACAGGCGAGGCTGCTTGTATTTGTGCCTATGCTGACCATCATGTTTTCTTATCTGATTTTTCCGTATGGAGTGGAAGCGCTGAACCAATTTAGTGCAATTATGCAGGAGTTAAATACAATGTAAATTTGTAATGGGAACAAGATATGTTTCCGGAAAGGGAGGTAAGTATGGAGGAGAATAGTAGTATCAGTTTTTGGAAGATTGCGGTGACGATTTTGCTGGCAGCAATCTTGATTGGAGTTGTATTTTTGATTGCACGACAGGGAAAATCCGTAGTGAATGAAAAACTGGAAGTAATAAATACGGCACTTTCAGAAAATCAAAGTGACGGGTATTCCATGTATGAGAATACAACAATAAGCGGACATGAGGTTTTGAGTCTGATAAAAAAAGCAGTGGAGCGTGATGATTGTATTGCTATCAGAGTAATCACGGGAATGAACCAAGTCGGAACAGATACGGATGGGACAGATTACAATTATACCTTAGCAGAGTCAACAAATGGTGTGAAAATCACGGAGATTTCTTCTCCGGACAGTCAGCCGCAGGCAAACCAACAGGGAAAAGTGAATGAGGAGGGGTATGTGAATCCGTATGGCATATTCCGTTGTGAAGTAAAAAGAGATGCGAATGGGATAACGGTAGCACTTGTTTTGACACAGATTGGATAGGAGAGGGCATGGAAAGCATAACCAGATTCTTTATGATTGCTGCGAGTCTGATTATTACGGCAGGATTGATTTTTGTTGCTTTTCGCATGGCGGATGTCGGGAGAGGAACGGCAAATCATGTAATGCAGGAACTTGCAGACTTTGGAAACGAGATAAAGGACAATGAGATTCTACAATACGATGGAGTCGAGCTTGCGGGCAGCGATGTTGCAAATTTCCTCAGAAAACAGTTTTCAAAACGAATCAGCGATACCGGGTTTGTGGTGAAGGTAGTCACGGATAGAGGGACAATTATATATTCCGAGTACGAAGATATAAAAGAAATTTATAATTTTTCCCATGCATCGTATATAGAACCGATGGCAGTGTTTCGAGGTACGGTGTATAGAAATGAAAACGGTGTAATTACTGAAGTGTGTTTTCAAAAGAAATAGGAGCGGCAGGAATGGAAGAATTTTTTCATATGATTGTGGCGGTACTTCTGTTTTTGTCGGCGCTTATTCTATGCTTTGCGGGAGTATACAGGCTGACAGAGGTGATGGGGACTCCGGCCTTTGCAATAGAGGATGAGGTTGCTTTTGAGAGTAATATACAAACCGGACTTGATTCTGTCGAAGCTTCACAGTTGGAAGCAACATTGCTGCGTGGTTCAGAGCTTGTGATACGGGTAGTGTTTTCGGATGGAACAAACATGGTAGTACCTGCAGAGTGTATCGCTGAGGAGGCGGTTCAGAGAATAGGTCAGACGAATGCAGCCGGGTATTATAAAAAATACAATTATGATGGGCGGGGAGCAATACAGTGTCTGACATTTACGGAAGTCGATTAAAGGAGTATGGCGGATGGAAAGCTTCGGACGGTATATTGCTGTAATTATGGCAATCGGTTTGCTGTTTATGGTTCCTGTGCAGCAGGAAAATACAAAATTACAGAGAATCAGAAAAGCATATGCGACAGAACTTGTCCGGGAATTTGTTGAAGAATCCGCGCGTCAAGGTGAAATTACGTTACAGGAATGGGAATTGTTGTGTAAAAGACTTCAGGAAGGAAAGTGTCTGTTCTTTCTGAGCATATCGGTTGGAGAAGGAAAGGATAGTGGGTTAAGCTATTATCGAATGACATATAACGATGAGATAAAAGAGGCTCTTTTCAAAGAAGGTCGTTATCCACTTCGAGCAGGAGACATTCTGATGATACAGGTAAGAGAGGCAAAGACAGAACGGTATGAATGTATTTGGAAGAGTGTTTGATGTACTTATATTCTGTTTGGTAGGGTTTTTGTTGCCGGTAATTGTGATTCTATGTTTAATGGAACAGATTGCGCTAACAAGTGCAGGGGTAGCAATGCAAAAATTCTCAGAAAATGTTTCAACCAAAGGCTATGTGAATCTGCAGATGTATGAGGATTATATGCGGCATCTGGATGCAACGGGGAGGCTTTATGCAGCTGACATGGTAGTGGAGCATGAACTTCTGGCACCGGAGTATGTGATGCGCTCGATTGAAGAGGCAGAAGGATATCTGAACGGACTGTGGGCAGGTTCCAACGTACTGCATCAGGAAGAGGTGCCTGCACTTTTTCCAAGTGTAACAGACCCGGGAATTCCGCCTGCCGGGACGATAAGCAGTACGGTAAGGATTCCGGAAACGACGGAAGGGGTATCTGCATCGCATGTACATACGGATGCGTGCCGGCTGGGGGAAAAGCATGTGCATGATGAGTCGTGTTATGACCCCGCATATCATGTAAAAGCGTATCAGATAAAGGACGACGAGGTAAAGATAGAGCGTTACTGGAACGGAGCATTGAATGAGGACGGGACTCCGATGGCTGTGTGTGACGGAAAAATCAGCATATTCAATTACGGGACCAGTGGTAGTCCGTCGGGTGGCGGATACAGTTATGAGTGGAAGTGTAATAAGTGTAGTGACACAGGCCGCTACTCTTATTATTCGAGCGGACCGACAAGTACCGGGTCCTCTGTTTCAGAAACGGGAAGGAAGCGTAGTGAAGGGGAGACCTGCGGAAACAGAGGAGAGTATAAATACGATAAAGCTTTTTATAAGTGGACGTATGAGTTTGTGCCGAAAACGACGGAGAAGTATTGTTTTGAGGTAAATCTTTTGTGGAACCAGAAAGTTACACCGCCACACATGGTAAGTATCAATGGCGAAAGCTTTAAGATGAATAGTACAGACAATATTATAGCATACAAAGAAAATCTGTCGCGGTGGCTTACGAAAAAGGCTGAGATTTCTGCAAGTGCGGGGACTCCCTGTAAGATAGAGGTCGTGTGTGAGTTCAGACCAGTCATGTACCGGCGTTGGAACGGTTCGAGTTATGTTAATGATTATTGGTGGGAGTTTGGAACATCCAATAACATAAGCGGTGTGTTATGCGTCAATTTATATCCGGAGAGCGGTGCCCTGGGCGGATATTCCTGTTCGGAGTGCAGGTCAAAAGCAGAAAACAGCAAGGTCGCGTATGCACAGCGGCACGACATATATGGCGGAGGTTATAGCGGAAGCTATTGTACGGGATGTACTGCCTGCAGCCAGATTGGTTACATGCTTTGTACAAAGAGTCTGGGATTTAAGCAGATACCGGGTGTTGTGTGGTACCCGTGTGAGACCTGCGGCGGAACGGGGGCAGTCGAGGAGACGGTGGCATGTTCCGGAAAGGTTGTATGTACCAGCAGCGGAGGCGGTTACTATGACCAGACAACCGGGGAGTATATAGGAAGTTCACCGCCGCCGGGATATGATTACGGCGATTACTACGGAGGCGGGGGCGCATCATACGGGTGTAATCTGTGTGGTACTCATTACGGAAGCTCCAGCAGTGGTATCAATCCGGATGGGAGCAGTTATTCCCACAACGATATTCGAAAGCCTGCCGGTTCTGTCTGTGAGGCAGCACTGTATAAAGCGTGTCCTGACTGTTCAACGGACGGAAGTTACCGGAAAGAGAACGGACCGGGCATTCCTGTTGTTATCACTCCGTCGAACAGCGGGGGATATTCGCCCGTATCCTATATTTCAGTTACCAAGGATGGGGAAACCATCCATGCATTGAGAATAAAATATGCGGAAGGCGAGATTGGAAAGTGGGACCGGAAACGGATCTGCGGGAAAAGAGGCGGAAGTTATTATGATGGCGAATCAGAACAGGAAGCCGGATATCTTTGTAACCAGTGCGTTATCAGTCTTACACCGATTGCAAAGGAACAGGTAATAACCATCGGGGAATCCCCGGATTTCAGGGCAAAAGCGGTGTTTGCTGATGGGCACAGCGAGATAGTGGACTGTGCGGTAAGCGGATACAGTGCCGGTACCTATAATACGGTGCAGACCCTGACGCTTTCTTATGGAAGCTACCGTGGTTCGCTTTTGAATCCCGGAGAGACCAGCTGTACCGTAAAGCTTACCATACGGTATCCTTCAAAAATCTGTGCAAAAGGGCATCTGTATTACCTTGTAAACGGTGATGCAACACCGTGCCCGTATTGTAAGGTTTATGCGGAGCGGATTATGGTGTTAGGTGCGGAGAATATCCCGTTTCATATCCAGAGAGGGGAAAGCCTGCAGGAGAACGGAATCCGGCTTCACGTGGAGTACATGAACGGACGTGCGGAAACGCTCAGTACCGGATGGATTGATAACCTTGACAGGGATTACATCGGGCTGCAGACCGTAACGATAGGGTATGCGGGAGCGTTAACACAGCTGGAGGTATTCAACGGCAGGAAACGTGTGATTTGCCCTGTGTGCGGTTATGAGTATGAACTGTATCCGGATGATACAGACCCGGGATGTCCGAAGTGTCTGTCAGCGATTCCGGTATTTACGGGAAATGTATTACGATACAAAGAAACGGTGTCAAACAATGAGATATTGGAAGAGCTGTACCACGGTGACGGTATTTATTACTTTTCACGTGGGGATAAGCTAAAGCTCGAACTGTGGAGCAACGGAACAACGGTTATGGACAGGACATTATCTGCTTTGTTTCATAACAGTATGGGAAAAGAACTGGTCAGCATGTACAGTGTTAAGATCCGGGATGAAAAGATGGTGCGATAACAGTAAGTCTTAAAGGAAGGAGGAAAGCATGCATTATCATCATTATTCGATTCTGTTTGTGATTGTGTTTATGGTGTTTGCCATGCGTATGCAGGTGGCTGTGTCGCGGTATGAACAGACAGCGGAAAACTATACACAGATAGAGAGAAGTTTTTATGCAGCGGCAGATATGGCAGGAGAAGCACTCTGCAATTACGGAGCCAGCGGAATCATAACGGATAAGGCTGCAGCGCTCGATGCTTTTCTCTCTTCCATGTACGCGTCGCTTGGGATACTGGATAACCCTGCAGAAAGGGAAGCGTTTCTGAATTATATCCCCATGTTTGCGGTGCTTGCAAATGACGGGTTTTATATCTGCTTTGAAGATGAATACGAAAAGGAAGACGGATACCACTATAAGACACGGAACTGGTCGGAGTGTATGCCGTACAGCTATTCGGATGCGGATTTTGTGTACCGTTTTACGCTTGACGGGCTGGTAACCATCTTTGATAGGAACGGACTGATTGACGGAACGGTGCGGCTTTACCGGGCAACACAGGAAGAACTTCTGGGAGACCCGGTGTATGCAGACTTACGTTTTCTCCGGCCGGACAGCTTTCTTTTCAATGCGGAGAGCTTCAACAGCATAAAACAGACCGCAGTAATTACAAATATCCAGGATGCAATGCGGTATTACATCAATAACCATAACCGTATTGCAAAGGATAACGGAATTGCTTATGAGTTTGCACTCCCGGTTATCGATAACTCGGTATGGGCAAGAAGCATTGAGCATCCCGGTGTCCTTGTTATGATTCAGGGGTATCCGGTTGATACAACCGGAGGACTTTACTATAACCAGTATGTGTTTGTCGGAGCACAGCTCTATAAATCAGAACCGTATTATATCACCCCGTGGGGATGGCATCCGACCTATCACAGACGGAACTGTGATACCCTGCGGGCTGCAGACGCATCCATTCTCCTGCATCCGTTTTATTCCGTGGAAGAGTGTGTAAAGCAGGGTGCGTATGCCTGCGAAAAGTGTGTTCCTGACGGCGCACTGCCGCCGGATATCATATATCCGCCGTGGAGCTGGGACTAGAAAACCGGACAAGCGAAAGAGTATATTTGCAGAACTGTGAAACGATAGAAGTAGGAATGTGGAATTTTTGAAAAAACCTAGGAAAAATGAAAATAACCCTTGACTTAAGTACGGCAACGCCGTATAATATAAACATGGAGTACCATAACTATAGATGGAGGGTTATTTATGAACAAGACACAGAATGCGGAAGTAATGAAGGTATCAGAACTTCGTGCCATGACGGGACTAAGCCAGAAGCAGTTCGCGGATCTGTTTGATATTCCGGTAAGAACCTTGCAGGACTGGGAACAGGAGAGAAGACTTCCGCCGCCCTACGTACCGGGCATGATGTTAAAGATACTAAAGTATGAATACTTCAACAAAGAATCAGGAAAGATGGGGAGGGGAAGCAAATGAGTAAAGGAATGAAGATTTTAATCGGTATCGGCAGTGCAGTGGTTGGAATGCTGCTTGTTGTCCTTGTTCTTTCTTTCTGGCTTTTCCGTGTGGATGAGACAGCGAAAACACCGGAAACGGTTACTCCGACTGCGGGAGCAGTAACCAGTACCCCTGTTCCGGATAAAGAACCGGACGAAGAAAAAGATGATAATGCACCCGCGGCAGATGAAAAGGGCGAAACGGGTGAGAAAGACGAAGAAGCTCAGCCGACCGAAGCTCCAAACGAGCCTGCCGACATTCCAAATGTACCGGGAACGGATGATACGGAAGAATCCGGGTCTGATGTCACCGATACGGAAAATCCGGAAGAGGTAACACCGACCACGGTACCGGAAGTTACAGATGTTCCGGAAATATCGGAAGGAACAACTCCGGTACCTGAAACTACATCGACTGCAACACCTACTGCAACGGTAACACCGACTGTTACGCCTACCGCTACACCGACACCTACCGTAACACCGACTCCTAAGCCAAACGTAAAGTATGTACGCGAGGTAAAGATGGGTGATAACGTGTGGTACCGCCTTACAGAGGACGGAATCCTTTATGTAACGGGAACCGGTGCAACGTGGGGCTACGATGCTTATATTGATGAAGAAAACTATATCCGTGGTGATTATACAGGAATTGACCAGATGTTTAAGCTTCTGGGAACAAAGCATATCGTAATTGAAGAGGGTATTACAAAGCTTGGCGCATGGTCACTTTCTAAGCTTGCGGGAGCAGAATCAATTACCTTCCCGTCTACGTTAAGAGAAATCGAAGATTACTGTTTCAACGGTACCGGAAAATCCGTAAATACCGTATGGATCGGTCTTGATAAAACGAAAGTAAAGCTGTCTGATAAGGCTTTTTACGGCGCCGTGTATCAGACAGAAGAGGATTTGAGAAAGCCTACCCCCACCCCGACTTTGGCACCAACGCCGACCTCCTTCCCAATAACAGCAGATAGTCTTTATCAGGCGTTGGTTGCCGAAGCGGGGATTAAAACAAATAAGGAAGATGCGGAGCCGTACAGTGCGGCGCTGATCCGCGAAGGAATCCTTGAAAGTGGAGAAGTAAAAAAAGCAGATGAAAAGCTTGCCAATCAGGAAGCAGCACTTTTACTTTACCGTGCAGCATTAAAGTATAACTGTAAGAATGATGCAGAAGTTGTTTCAAACGCGAAAAAGTATGACCGTATCTCAGATAAGAAGAGCATTATAAAAGAGTATGAAGATGCTGTGTATTTCTGTTTTGGAAACGGTATTATGCCGGGAACGAGTGACGGGGAATACAGTCATACAAGAAGCTTCAATGCAAAGAATACCATCTTGGAATCCGATGCAGTGCTGTACTGTAAGCGACTGTTTGATGAAGATTTAAGAGTACCCATGAGCCCTGATGCACAGGTAATCAGAACCACTAATCTTCCGGTGCAGGCAAAGCTCTATCCGTATATCTTAGAGTCTTTCCCGAACGTTTACTATGATACCAACTACCTTTACATGTATAACCTTGAACTGGACGACAGAGCATATCCGGAATGTCCGGGTGTTGTCGGATTCATGGAGACGTGGTGTACGCCCTCAACCGTGGAAGAATTCAGTCTTGCACAGCCGGAACGCTGTAAGATTTACACCAGTGAGTGGGATTATCTCGGTTATGAAAGAGTTGGCATGGATAAGGTTGTGGAGCGTTATCGCGATACATGGGAACAGCAGGCGAAAAGATACCTTGAACTGGCATTTAACTTTGATTACCGTACCGTAAGAAGTGATACAGCATGGCAGGAAGAGATAAAGAACCTGAGCGCGTTCTATACAGAGTGGGGAAAAGGAGCACTTGACGGTACTGGTGCAGGGAAAAGAAATATTGATGAATGGATGAACAACTTCCTTGATAATGCCGAGAAGTATCATACGGTAGTTGAATGCAGTGAAATCGACTTTGACATGTCAACGTTGTTCTACTCGGAAAGATTTCAAAAATACGCACCGTATACGATAAGGGTGCATTTGCGATACAGAATCGCTACTGATGCAGAAACGGGAGCGTATGAGCAGGCAGAGCTGATACCAAGTTGTTTCTTAGGTACTTGGGGACAATACACTTCTTTTGGTGAGTGGAAAGATGTCTATGCGGAACTAACCTTTGCTACAAATTCCTTTGATCGGATGGGTATCGCAGGTGTCAGGATATTAGAGTATAACGTAGATGATGCTATCCGCTATCACTTCGACCCGAAAAAGTATGTTAAATAATGCAAAAAGAGAGATAGTAATTAAGAAATAGAATTAAGGAAAGAAAGGAGCAGCATATGTTACAGTGGTTTTCAGAAAAAAGGCAAGAGGGAGTAGCATGGCTGCTCCTTTTTCTGCTGTGCTTTGCTGTGGTTGAAATTCCGGTGCAGGCATGGGCAGGATTTTTGCCTACGGGATTGTATGAGAAAAGTTTTGACCCGGACACAAATGAGTTTATAATTTTTGGTCGTCACAACTACACAGATGGAAAAAATATATGGACTTACCGTACGAAAGCATTTAACGTGGCCAGTAAGGAGTGTTCTGACATAACGAATCCTCCTTCGACGGTAAAGGTGGCGCGACTTGCAATCAAGAAAAATTTGAGCAGTTTGGAAGTAAGCGGTGACGACCTGTATACAAAGAGTACCTATGTCATGCAGGGGTATGACTTTGCAAATGCGTTTCAGACGTTATATGCGGAAGGAATAGCAGATGCGGTAGCTAACGGGCAGAAAACATTTACTGAAAAGATGTATTTCAACAACATCTTTCAGGTTGTGTACCGAACAGACCCCGGTATAACCGGCTATTATACTGATGCGATTATGAACCCTCAGTATTCTACTATGTCAACGGAAGAATACCACACAGCAGCTGCGATTGCGGCAAACTCTTATGTGTCTGCATGGACTCCAGCCGACTTTGCAGGGTTCTATAACTATCCGTATGAATATACGGTAAATATCTTAGAAGCAACGATTAACTACGTGGATAAGAAAACGGGTAAGGATATAAGACCTTCCGTTGCAAAAGTTTACGGCTTGAAGGGCGGTAATGGAAGATATACTCTCCCGGAGAAAACAATCCTCGTGGGCGATAAAAGTTACGTGTATGACGGGACGTATGCCATTGATTATAAGAACAGTTCTTCGCCTGCGATTGCACATTCATCGGATGGCAACTTTTCATGGACGTTCATGAATGATTATATGGAAATTGATGTGTACTTTACCGAAGAAGAAAGAAACAAGGTTCCGATCCGTATTCTTACCGAAACGGGAACGGATACGGACGGGTATACGGTTGTTAAGAGCGTGGACTATCCGGAAGAAATGTATGAGGGTGAGACGTTCAGTTATACTCCGGATGAATTTTATACGGATGCATCCGGCAAGCGGTATACCTATAAAAAAGAGTGGCATTATTCCTATACGGATAAGAACGGAAACGTAAAGGAATCCGGTATAAATCCGGGTGGGAATATAAACCCGAAGATTATTTCTCTTCCGGAAGTGAAGGAAGGTACCAGGCTTAATGTGTACGTGCGGTACGAAAAAGAACCGGCAGACATAAAGATAAAGATTAACACAAGCATATCAGAGGACGGGGAAACCTTTACGGTTGCAAGAACAAAAGACTACGCAAAAGCGTTAAAGCCGGGGGACAGCTTTTCTTATGCCGCGCCTACGACTTTTAAATTTGGCGGTAAGATATATAACTACATAAAGGAATGGTATTACACGTATATCAATCCGTCCGGGGCAGATAAGAAAGTGGAAGGAACCGGTGCCAATCCTTCCATCCCGTCGCTTCCAAAGGTAAAGGAAGATACGGCACTGAACGTGTATATTAAGTACAGCCTTACGGCTGCGCCGACACCAAGTGGTGAGCCGACGCCGAGTACAGAGCCGACACCGAGTGCAGAGCCGACGGCAACACCGACGCCGAGCCCGTCTCCGACACCGACACCTGTGAAAAAACCGTCCAGTGATCAGGATGCACCGCCGAATAAAGGCGTGATAGAAAAGCAGGTGGCGATTCCTACCTCTGCAGCTGTCATTGAATCGGAAATAAAGAATAACCAGCGGTATGTTGCACGTACTTCAATCGCAACGCAGGAAGATCTGTATACGGAAGGTACTGCAACGGAGTTTACTATCGGGTACCGGTTTAACCATATCACCGGTACGGTCACGTATCCGATTGAGGTAAGAAAGACGTATATCCTGAAGTGGGAAACGACGGAGATTGTGGATGGCGAGGAGGTAACGGAGATTGAAAGCACGGAGCGGGCTGTTTCAACTGTTGTGTATGTAAGGCGCGGGTACGGGTACTGGGAGATAGATAACTTCAAGTACTACGTGGCCGACAATATGACTCTTTATAACTACGCACTTCCAAACAGTACTTCCTCGATGTCTGCGATAACATCAAAGATGAATCTGCCGCGGTCTGCTTCGGAAGACTTTTCGGAAAACTTAAGACCGCCCTCTGAGGCAGTAAACGGGATAACGCTTCCTTCAGAGACCCTGTTCGGCGGAAAGAGTGTGCCGGCGGTTCCCTACAATGATTTTCGGACGCTTGCGCATAATGCAGCACACAGCATGACGGGTGATATAAAGGTGCGGAACGATTATCTGATGTATGATAACGGAACGGTCTTAAATTCTGCATGGAATGGGTACTGCACTTCGGATGCACAGACCATGTACCTGGCGCGCAGTTTCGGACCGACCATTGATGCGCTCTTTTATAAGGGGAATCAGGTAATCGATGCAGAAAAGAATAATGGTGTGTATCAGTCAGACGGTACGATACGGTACCGTGCCACAAGCTCCAGTATTGCGGCAGCGCCGACCGTTACGTATGATTTAACAAAGAATCCGGAGCAGGTAGTGCTGCATACGCCGGTACACTGTAAGGGCGTAGTAACAGCAGACAATGAAGGGTACGTGCAGCTTGTGAACCCGAACCGGACCGCAATCCAGCTGGTACTCGATGAAGATGATACCTTAAATGACTTCCTTGTAAGGGTAGATAACACAGGGGAACATAACCCGTATACCGGTTACGGAACCCGTGACTACAGTAAGATACTAAGACTTCCGTCTTCCAACCTTAGTAACATAGCAAAGGATACGGACGGAGTGCTTCGAAATGAAGTAAAATTCCCGTTTGATGTGTATAAGGACGTGGGGAATGATAGAGATTCCGGGAATGATGTGTATTACCCGGCAGGTACGTGGTTTACACTCGGTACCGGAACGCAGCGTTTTTATATTCCGCTTACGGTAAGGGAAGGCATCTACGCAGCAGACTTTCGGACCGTTGCGGTAAACTTTAACGGCAGGATAGACAGTACGGAACCCGGTTCCAACCTGAACCGGAATCACTATGTTGCAACGGATACGGTAGCATTTGAAGTATCGGGAAGAGTTTACGGACTGAATATCTATGATATCAACGATTATCCCATCTGGGAAGAGGTGTTCCGTGTTCCAAAGACAAAGCATCTGAAACTAAACAAAGGGTATCCGCTTGGTGTTTCCTCTACGGTTTATGATAAGTATATGTCCTATAACTATACCGTAGGTACGTCAGACCAATACGGAAATTCAACCGGCAGGAATGCAAAGTTTACATTCCCGTTAACGGCAGGAAGCCATCCGTATTACGGCAATGTCGGGATTTTGAAGCGCGGTTATACGGCAAGATTCAGCCTGGATACCATCGGAACATTTTACAGTGATGATGCAAGGGTAGAGGTGTATCCAACCTTTTACTGGGTAGATAAAAACGGACAGAACCGGACAAAGGTAGACTTATACTATTCGGCAGAGGTAGAAGGAAAATCCCGGAGTCTTATTAAGAGCGGTGAAGTAATAGACCTCGCGAATATCGTGTCCTATACGGCAGGAGACCGTAATCTTGGGATTCCGGAAGATGAGCTTAACATAACCGCAGCACTCCGGAATATCGCTCCCGCAAAGTGGCTATGGGAGTATGCGGATATGGTATATGGTGTATCTAAGGTTGTCATGACGGCACCGTTCCGTACCTATACCGGAACCGACTACAAAAACGCAGTCATGTCTGGTCCGAACAAGGCAAGGATAACAGCTGCAGGAGTAAGTGAAGCTGACCTTATCATAACAAAACAGAGCTGGTACGGTGAAGTCTTTATACCGGGTAACGCAAGAGCCGTAAACGCGGGCTATGATGTGTTCGGATATGCAAAAAGGTATGGAATTGATTATACAGAAGATTTCTGGAAGAAAGACGGCTACATTATCGTGAACCTTGATATCAGGGTCCACGATAATGGCCGGAATGTACGCCTGTCCTACATAAACAAGCCGAACGAGGCAGAGTTTTGCAACATGTGGCGCATGGAGCATGCACCGATATCAAAGTCGAGTGTGGGCGGTCCGGCATTCTACTTTGAGGACGGAGATTTTCTTCTCTACAGTGTGGAGCAGTCTGCTACGGATGATTATGTGGTGGGTGGAATATACTGATAGTTGTTTTATCTGCTTATTGCTCCTGTGCCATCTGCAGCTTATAATAAAAGCCCTTCATCGCAAGCAGTTCATCGTGTGTACCGCGTTCGATGATTTCTCCTTCATGGATGACAAGAATCAGATCGGCATCCTTGATGGTAGATAAGCGGTGCGCGATGGCGATGATGGTGCGTTTTCCGGTGATATTTTTGATGGCTTTCTGTATCTGACGTTCGGTCTGCACGTCTACGGATGCAGTTGCTTCGTCTAGTACGATGATAGGAGACTGGCGAAGGATGGCTCTTGCGATAGCAACACGTTGTTTCTGACCGCCGGAGAGACGTAAGCCACGTTCGCCGACCTTGGTCTCGTACTGTTCCGGCATACTTAAGATATCTTCGTGGATGTTTGCCGCCTTAGCTGCCTCCTGTATCTCATCCATAGTCGCATCCGGCTTTGCATAGCCGATGTTTTCCGCGATGGTTCCGTTGAAGAGGAAGGTGTCCTGCAGTACCGGAGAGATGTTATGGCGCAGGCTTTCGAGGGTTACGCCCTTGATGTCTTTCCCGTCGATGAGGATACGTCCTTCTACCGGATCATAGAATCTGGATATCAGCTGGGTTGCTGTGGTCTTTCCGACACCGGTGGGACCGACGAGAGCTACCATCATACCGGGCTTACAGGAGAAGGAGATGTTCTTCAGTACCGGTATCTTATTGCTGTAGTGGAAGCTGACATTTTCAAAGCTGACAGCACCTTCTACGGTTCCGATGTCTTTCGCATCGGGAGCATTTTCTATCTCAGAAGGGGTGTCCAGTACCAGGGTCACACGTTCTGCGCCCGCGAGGGACTGCTGCAGGTTCTCAAGCCAGCTTGCAAGTCCGGAGATCGGAGCGTAGAACAGGGAAAGATACAGTACGAACGCCACGATATCTTCTACGGACAACTGCTGACGGTACGCAAGGAAACCGCCGAAGAACACGACCAGAACCGTTCCGGCAGAGGAGAGGAACTCCACACAGGGGTGGAAGATAGCGCTGGCGCGTAAGGCGCGGAGCATAGCATTTACCTGCTCGAAGTTCTTACTGTTCAGTCGCTTGCTTTCATAAGCTTCCTGTCCGAAGGACTGGATTTCATGCAGACCGGACAGGCTGTCTTGCAACTGCGCATTCAGTTCGCCCATGGTTTTCTGGGAAGCCTTGAAGAATGGACGGACAATCTTAGCAAATACGACGCCGGAGGCGAGAATCAACGGAATCGGGCAGCAGGTAATGAGTGCAAGCTTCCAGTTGATCGTAAGCAGGATGATAAGAACGCCGGCGAAGGTTACGATGTTTGTAATCATGTCGGGAATCATATGTGCATACAGAAGCTCGAAGTCACGGGTATCATTAACGACGCGGCTCATCAGGTCACCGGTCTGTTTGTCATGGAAGAAGCCAAGGTCAAGACTCTGTAATTTGTTGTACATGCGGCTTCTCAAGTCACCTACCAGATACCATGCTGCTTTATGCGCAAGATAGTTGCTTAAGTATCGGAACAAGATACGTAAGAGGTAGAGTGCGAGCAGAATCAGTGCCAATCTGCTGACTACCTTCAGTGCGGAATCATCTACGCCTTTTTCTACCACGCCGGTCATGGAAGATAAGACTTTGGGTGCGGACAGGTTCACGAGTGTCAGTCCGAGCGTGGAGAGAATGGCGAGGATATAGAGGCCCTTGTAGCGGGCAGCTTCTTTTGTGAGTTTCCAGAGTGTTTTCATAAAATCAAGTACCCCTTATTTTAATTGCCTTGTTTTGCAGCTTCTTTCTTGAAAAGAAAAGCATGGATTTAGTATAGCGGTTTTTAGTGCATAAGGAAATGTAAAATTTACAAAAATCCCTGTGATATATTAGTAGTTTTGCAGGGGGGAAGGTAGATGAAGGGGTTGTAATTGAAGAATGACTCTTGTTTTTGCAGGGGAATTGAGATATCATAAATGCGATTCATGGAAAAACGGTAGTTTTTTGGTGAAAATATCGTCAGGGCTGAAGGTAAAGAGAGAAACGATGGAACTTAAGATTTACGAGCAAACCATGAAAGTCATGGAGGAACTTGCAGAGAAAGCAGGATTAAAAGCAGGGAATATCATTGGGGTCGGTTGTTCGACCAGCGAAGTATGCGGTTCTAAGATAGGAACGAATTCCAGCCCGGAGGTTGCC
>JAZSIB010000141.1:0-3127 GCA_045533585.1 Lachnospiraceae bacterium
GTTTACGGAGAGAAAATGTCCGTGACAGAATATAAAATGATGGAGTATAGCATAAATGTTAGATGTATGTTTGTTGGGAACCGGTGGAATGATGCCGCTTCCGAAGCGGTGGCTGACGGCCCTGCTGACAAGATTAAACGGCAGTTCCCTGCTGATTGACTGTGGGGAAGGAACGCAGGTGGCAATTCGGGAAGGCGGCTGGAGCTTCCACTCGATCGATACCATCTGCTTTACGCATTTTCATGGGGACCACATCAGCGGACTTCCGGGATTGCTTTTGTCGATGGGAAATGCAGAGCGGAGCGAGCCGGTGACTCTGATCGGACCAAAGGGGCTCGAACGCGTGGTGAGTGCGCTGCGCGTGATTGCACCGGAGCTTCCGTTTGAATTGGAATTTATCGAGTTATCCGGAGCAGAAGAAGTGATTGAGAGAAAAGGCTATCAGATTCGAGCATTCCGCGTGAATCACAACATTATCTGTTATGGATATACTTTGGAGGTGAAGCGTGCCGGACGGTTTCAGCCGGAGCTTGCGAAGGCAAACGATGTACCGTTGAAACTCTGGAATCCGCTTCAGAAGGGGAACACCGTAGAGCTGGACGGCAAGGTATATACGCCGGATATGATCTTAGGACCGGAGCGCAAGGGCATTAAGCTGACCTATTGTACCGATACCAGACCGGTGCCGGTGATTGCAGAGATGGCGGCAGGTTCCGATCTCTTTATCTGCGAGGGTATGTACGGCGAACCGGGGACCGAGCAGAAGGCGGCAGAGCACAAGCACATGACTTTTGCCGAGGCAGCGAAGTTGGCAAAAAAGGCAGAAGTACAGGAGCTGTGGCTGACACATTACAGTCCGTCCATGGTGCGTCCGGATCTGTGCATTGATACGGCAAGAGAGATATTTGCCAATGCGAAGACCTGTAAGGATGGGAAGACGACGGTGCTTGAGTTCGATAAGAACGAATAATATAGGAAGAAAGGAGCAGACGGATGAAGAAGAAAAAGAAGTCAGGAACCTTGGGAACGATTATTTTCCTTGTGGTTCTGGTGGCGTTGATATTCGGATGCTTTTTTCTGGCGCAGAAGAAGTCAAAAGAACGTGCGGAAGAAAAAGCGCAGATGGAGGCGCAGCAGACCGAAGCGGAAAAGCTTATCATGATGGATATCGAACAGAGATATCCGGTCACGGTGCGCGAAGTCCTGAAGCTGTATAACCGCATTTTACAGTGCGTACATAACGAGGATGTCAGCGATGCCGAAGTGAAGGCGCTGGCAGGACAACTGCGTTGTCTCTTTGATAATGAATTTTTGCAGAACAATCCGTATGACCAACATGTGGATTCGTTGATTCTGGAAGTAGCGGAATACGATATGCTTGACCGTACGATAGCAAAGTGCGAGATTGAGAGTGCAAAGAGTCTGTCCGAATGGACGAATGAGCAGGGAAGCTTTGCGAGCCTGAATGTGACATACACGATAATGGAAGCGAAGAGCCCCGGACGGGTAAATGAAAAGTTTCTCCTGAGAAAACAGGAAGACGGCAGATGGAAGATCGTCGGCTGGGAACGGATTGATAATGCGGAAGTAGAGCAGTAAGCAGAAAAAAGCAAGATCGTGCGAATCGTACAAGATCAGCTGAATTATTTGACAGGACAGAAATTTGATAAAATGGAATCAGATAGAATGGTGATAACATGAGTGATGTAACAATACTGGCAATTGAATCTTCGTGTGACGAGACAGCAGCAGCGGTCGTAAAGAACGGTCGGGAAGTGCTGTCCAGCGTGATATCGTCACAGATTGACCTGCATACCTTGTATGGCGGTGTTGTACCGGAGATTGCTTCTCGAAAGCACATTGAAAAGATTGACTATGTTGTATCCGAAGCTCTGGAGCAGGCAAAGATGAAGCTCTCTGATATGGACGCGGTGGCGGTAACCTACGGCCCGGGTCTGGTTGGTGCACTTTTGGTGGGTGTAGGATATGCAAAGTCGTTGGCATATGCGGCAAATTTACCTCTGGTTGGGGTACACCATATCGAAGGGCATGTATCTGCAAACTACATTACTCATGCAGAACTGGAACCGCCGTTCCTGTGCCTGATTGTGTCCGGTGGGCATACGCATCTGGTGAAGGTAAAGGACTACGGCGAGTACGAGATTATCGGTCGTACCCATGATGATGCGGCAGGCGAAGCATTTGACAAGGTGGCGAGGGCTATCGGTTTAGGGTATCCGGGTGGCCCGAAGATTGATAAAGCGGCAAAGGAAGGCAATCCTTCAGCGGTTGCGTTCCCAAGAGCACAGATTGAAGGCGCTCCGTATGACTTCAGCTTCAGCGGTGTGAAGTCGGCAGTGCTCAATTACCTGAATCAGGCAGAGATGAAGGGCGAGGAAATCAGTGTGCCGGATATCGCGGCTTCCTTCCAGCAGTCGGTAGTTGATGTATTGGTGAGCCGTACCATCGCGGCAGCGAAAGACTTTGGGTTTGAACGTGTGGCAATCGCGGGTGGCGTGGCGTCCAACAGTGCACTCCGTGCAGGAATGCAGGCGGCAGCCGAGAAGAACGGCATGAAGCTGTATTATCCGACACCGATTCTCTGTACGGACAATGCAGCGATGATCGGTTCCGCCGCATATTACGAATATCGTAAAGGGAACTTTGCGGGCCTTGACCTGAATGCGGTGCCGAATCTGAAAATCGGGACACGCTAAAAAAGCGATTGAACAGAATGGGATGTCTGTTTGCTGGTATGGAATTACAGAATTTGAAAAAAGAATGAAACGACAGGAATGTGCGAATGAAGATAACAGCGATTATCCCGGCATCCGGGCGTGGCACGCGCATGCAGAGCAGCGTGGCAAAACAGTATATGGAGCTTTGTGGGAAACCGCTTCTGTATCATACCATCAAGGCATTTGAAGAAAGTGCAGTGGAGGATATCATTCTGGTGGTGCCGGAAGGCGAAGAGGACTTTGTCCGTACGACCATCGTGGAGCCGAACGGTTTCTACAAGGTAAAGAAAATCGTGGTCGGAGGCGAGGCACGTTACAATTCCGTCTTCAATGGACTGCTTGCAGCGGAAGGCAGCGATTATGTACTGATTCATGATGGTGCAAGACCG
>JAZSIB010000134.1:0-7340 GCA_045533585.1 Lachnospiraceae bacterium
GTACTTCAAGATTGAAATCCTTTACTGCAGCTACATCCGAGTTCGGATATACTTTGTAAATACCTTTCAGTGATAAACTTGCCATTGTTACTTTCCTCCTACATTTCAATCAGGATAAAAATCCCAATCCCTCACATTTTAGTGCGGCACATACATGCGCCACAACAGCATGCACCTATCATACACTATTCGACTTCAAAATACTATGTTTCATTTACACAAATAAATTTTTTCGGTTTTGTGTAAATTGTATAACGAACAGATATTCTTCTTTTCACATCCCGATTTTTCAAAAATAGTAACAATATTTATACCGCCTTACTGTACATTTTCGATAAAACCCTCTCCCATTACTTCCCTGGCATCGCTGACTATCACAAATGCAGCCTTGTCCTTTTGGTTTACAATGTCCAGCACCGCTGCAATTTCCTTTTTTGATACCACGCATAACAGCACCCTTTTCTCTTTCCCGGAATACATACCGGTCGCCTGCAGCGCCGTCACACCACGGTCCAGCTGCTGCAGAATTCCTGTCGCAATCTCATCTGCCTTGTCCGAGATAATATGTGCCATCTTAGAGAATTTCAGGCCCTCCAATATGCCGTCTGACATTTTGGCTGTTATAAATATAGCAATCGCTGCATACAAAGATTCGTTGATGCCGAATACTGCAACGCCGCCGATTACAATCAGACCGTCCACAACGATAAGAAGTTGCGGCACCGAATAGTGCTTCAGCTTTTTGTGGATCAATGCACACAGCAGATCGGTTCCCCCGGTCGTTGCGGAAGCTGCCAGCACCAGTCCGATACCGGCTCCGGCAATCACACCGCCGAATACAGAGGCAAGCAGATAATCCTCGCTAAACAACGGAGTTACCGGAAGAAGATACAAAAACACAGTAAGGGATACCGTAGCAAACAAGGTTTTTCCGAGAAACCGTCTGCCCAGTACCAGTATCGCTGCCAGAAACAAAGGCAGATTGCATGCTGCGTTGGTCAGCCAGACCGGAATCCCCTCCGGCAGAATCCCCTGCGTCAGATGCTTTATCACAATACCGATACCGGTCACCCCGCCGGTTACCATCCCCAGCGGATCATACACCATATTCACGGCTACTGCCATCATCAGTGTGCCAGCGAGAACAAAAAGGATATCCCTTGCCTTTGACTGATTTCGAAAAAATCTCATTCCGTCCCCTTTCTTTGCAAGCTCTCTCCGATGCACTCCCTATCTTTGCAGTTTACCGTAATCCGTTCCCCTTCAGCACATATCCGTTGTTGTGCCGCTCTCCCGCTATCATTCTGCAGCTCACAGACAGATTGGTCAATCCCTCATAACTCTCCAGATAATACAGCCTGCTCTCTATCGAAACACTACTCTCACATTGTTCCCACAAATCGGATAAATATGCCTTCATGCTGCCTGCCGCAATCACCTGCGACTGCAGATCATCCTGCAGAAAATCATCATATGCATAAGTATGTGCATCTGCCCTCAATATACGGTCGCAACTGCTTTGCGGCATAACAGTATAATAATCCGCGCACACGCCAACCGCTTCGTCCAACACCTTCACGGCACACGCTGCCGCTTCTTCTGCTGTAAAGCATCGGTACAGCTCTTCCAACGTATTTACCTGTGCAAGCTTCGCATTTTTCGTCACCAGCTCCTGATAAAGCACAATCGATAACTGCAGGCGGGTATCCAAAGGCACCATATAGAATTCCAGCATTTCTGTCTGACAATCCATCAGGGTATAAAAGCATCGACAGAGACTCCCCTCTTCATCTGTCACAAACACCGCCTGTATTGCCACATCCGGCATCGGTTTTGCCTTATCCGTTCCTATCGAAATCAACGTATTGTTAACCGTCGGCGGAAACGCTTCACTGTCTGTGCGCACCACAAACAAAGTCCCTAATCCCTTTATTCCGCCAAGCAGTACCACACAGAACAAAGCCGCCAGCATCAGAGCAAGCATCATGCCGGATATTAACCTTTTGGAAAATCCCTTTTTCATCCTTTGACCGTGTCCTCCATCGTTTTCTGCAAACAGCCTCTATTCATTACATCATTTTGCCCCCGGTTTGTCAATCCGCCCCTTATTTCACAGAAAAAAACATTTATCTTTCCTCTTATTTATGAGATAATCTGCGCGTAAGGCAAAGTAAGAATGAGAGGATGAAACCTCTTGGACACTTGTGTTCAAAGAGGTTTCAACGCATCATTCGAGCGCGCCCGCGAGACATGAAAACTTGTTTTCATGTCTTTGCCTTACGTAAGGCAAAGTGAGAATGAAAGGAAGGATACGATTATGCACTACAGACAGGAAGGGAACCGTTTGATTGCCATACAGGGTACCGCAACGATGTGGCTGGAGCCGTGGGGTAAGAACTCCCTGCGTGTCCGTATGACAAAGGAAGCGGTTATGGATTCCAATGACTGGGCATTGACCGAGACTCCGACGAACTGCAAGGCAGAGATTACGATAGAAGAGACCA
Organism: Lachnospiraceae bacterium; assembly: GCA_045533585.1. Lineage (GTDB taxonomy): Bacteria > Bacillota > Clostridia > Lachnospirales > Lachnospiraceae > SZUA-448. Next base: position 2,505 of record JAZSIB010000134.1, read on the forward strand.
CGCTCATCGAGCCGTGGATTCCTGAAGCAGAGCGCGAAGCCGCCGCAAGGAAGGTACAGATTGCAAGCATTACAAACGGCGGTATCACCGCCTCCTTCAATGGAGAAGGCTGGCTTACATTTACGAATAAGAAAGGCGAGATTCTCACCGAGGAATACTGGCGCAACCGCGACCGCATTGACCGCTACTGTGTTCCTCTCCGTGTAGACGGCCGTGAATTAAAACCAATTGCAGGTTGTAGCGACTACAAGCTTACCGCACGCTTCGAGGCTTATGATGACGAACGCATCTATGGCCTTGGCCAGTATCAGGAGCGTCAGTTGAATAAGAAGGGCACTATCTTAGAGCTTGCCCAGAGAAACACACAGGCAAGTGTTCCGTTCTATTATTCCAGCCGTGGTTACGGCATGCTCTGGAACAATCCTGCCATCGGAACCGTGGCTTTTGGCACCAACAAGACTGAGTGGGTTGCTGAGAGTACAAAAAAGATGGATTACTTCATCACCGCAGGCGATACTCCGGCACAAATCATCTCCCAATATGCGGACGTGGTCGGCAAGGTGCCGATGATGCCGGAATACGGCATGGGATTCTGGCAGTGTAAGCTCCGTTACCGCACACAGGAAGAGATTCTTGAAGTTGTCCGAAAGCACAAAGCGCTCGGTCTTCCGATGGACGTCATCGTGGTTGACTTCTTCCACTGGACCAAGCAGGGTGACTTCCGCTTTGAGCCGAGAGATTTCCCGGACCCTGCTGCCATGATCAAAGAGCTTCGTGAACTCGGCGTAGAACTGATGGTATCCGTATGGCCGACCATCGATGCCCGTTCCGAGAATTACGGTCCGATGGCAGAAAACGGTTATCTGGTCAATGTAGACCGTGGTATGAATATCAATATGAACTGGATGGGCGAGACCGTATTCTTTGACGCAACCCATCCGGGCGCAAGAGAATATGTCTGGAACCGTTGCAAGGAGAATTACTACAAAGACGGTGTGCGCATCTTTTGGCTGGACGAAGCCGAGCCGGAATACGGTCCGTATGACTTTGATAATCAGCGTTATTATCTTGGTTCTGCCCTGCAGTGCTCCAACATCTATCCCGCACTCTATGCGAAGGCATACTATGACGGTATGACTGCAGAAGGTCAGGAGAACCCGTTGAACCTTGTCCGTTGTGCATGGGCAGGCAGCCAGCGCTACGGCGCTCTCATCTGGTCGGGCGATGTACACTCTTCCTTCCGTGCCATGAGAGAACAGTTGCAGGCCGGCTTAAGTATGGGTATGGCAGGTATCCCGTGGTGGACCACCGACATCGGCGGTTTCCTCGGCGGCGACGTGAACAGCGAGGAATTCAAGGAGCTCCTTGTCCGTTGGTTCGCATGGGGCGCATTCTGCCCGGTATTCCGTCTGCACGGCGAACGCGTTCCGCACATCCAGCCGGAACAGGCAGTCATCAACGGCATCACCCAGATGTTTACCGGAAGCCCGAACGAGGTCTGGAGCTACGGCGAAGAGAATCTTGAAATTTTCAAGAAGTACCTCTTCCTGCGCGAGAAACTCCGTCCATACATCCGTGACTGCATGAAGGAAGCTCACGAGACCGGCGCACCGGTAATGCGTACGATGTTTTACGAATTCCCGGAAGACGCAGCCTGCTGGGACAAAGAGGATCAATACATGTTCGGTCCTGACCTCCTGGTTGCTCCGATTCTCGAAGCAAAGGTAAACAAGCGTACCGTATATCTTCCTGCCGGCGAACGTTGGAGAGACACAAACAGCGGCCTCGTTTGCGAAGGCGGACAGACCGTATCGGTCGCTGCACCACTTGATGTAATTCCGGTCTTCTGTCGCGAAAGCAAAAATTGGATGTAAGAAGTTTAACATTTTATTAAACTCTCTGCTTTTCATTGACTCCCGATACGGAATTGCATAATATAGTAACTGTAAACAACCTGTACTGTACAATGAACTGCTAATCACAAAGTTCGTAATATTTATCATACAGTCAGGCATAAAGTTGTACCGAGAACGTTATAACACATTAAGTAATACATAATAATATGCAAGACGTTCTCAGAATGGAGGAATCTATGAAAACATGCCCTAACTGTCAACAGCAGATGGACGACAACCTTGCGTTCTGTATGAACTGCGGAACCCAGCTTCCGGCAGGCCAGCCGGCTCCGGCGCCTCAACCGGTTCCGACTCCGCCGCCCGTAGCTCCGGTTGCACCGTCGCCTGCCGCACAATTCAACAATCAGTTGCCGCCGCAGAACGGACCGTATGGCAACATTCAGCCCGGTCAGCCCGCTCCGGTATTCGATCCTTACGATCACACTGCAGAGTTTTCTGCAAAGGATATTTCCGACAATAAGGTTATCTCCATGCTCGTATACCTGATGGGTGCTATCGGTATTGTGATTGCACTGCTTGCAGCAAACAATTCTCCGTATGCTGCATTCCACGTAAGACAGGCGTTGAAGTTTACCGTAGTCAGCATCCTGCTTGGTATCGTTGCCGCTGTTCTGTGCTGGACCTTCATCGTACCGATTGCTGCAGCTCTTGCTGCACTCGCTCTTCTGGTTGTCAAGATTATCTGCTTCTTCCAGATTTGCAAAGGTAAAGCAGTAGAACCATACATCATCCGCAGCCTTACTTTCCTGAAGTAATTTCTGCGTAGCACATCCATAGAGTTTTCTCGAAAAGAATTCGAGTTTCATTCAAACAAAAAAGAGCGTACGAACCCTGAAGTCACTGATATCATATCGTTCATACGCTCTTTTCTTTTTATACCACCTTACCGGTCTGCTTGTTCCGCTTCTTCTCAATCAACCGAACTTAACTCATCCTTCCCTATCGTAAAGAAATTCTTTCCGGATGGGTCAGAATGATATTCCACATAAACCGTACCTCCCGCAAGCTCCTCATCCGTCAGCAGCAGCGAATCGATAAGCTGATAATATTTGTCATAGATATACAACTTTCCTGATCCCATTGCCAGCGTCCTTGTATCATCTATAAGGACGATTGTCTCACCATATTCAAGCGGAGAATTATCCGCATTCTGCATTCCGGTCGTGGAATACTCACTGCCGAATTCTACCGCGAACACCTTATCCTCCGAGTAATTCGTAAAGCACAAGCGTGCCCGTTCCTCCGGTCGGAATCCGTATTTCTCCATCATCTTCTGCGCTCTGTGGCGCGACAGATTCCATGAACGGAAGTCCGTTTTCTCTTCTTCTGCTGCTATATTTCTGATATAGTCAGCGCAAACCGCCTTCATCATATCCTGTTTTGTCTCAGAAATTCCAAAGTATGCGTGTGCAATCGGATTCTTTATCCCGGTTACCGGCACTGCACCCTTCTCTGCCTCAACGATTTCATGTAATGCCGGAAGCAGTACCGGAGCCGCATCCGCAGATAAACGAAGCAGATAATCAACATCGATCTCTTCCACCTTTTCCTGCGACTTCATGTTATAAGATGCAATGATATAATCCACATTTGCATAAGCAAGCACGAGATAGCAGATCGCAGACACTGCCACAAAATAGCGGAACAGCGGAAACTTTGCCCTGTATATTGCAAGGATGATTCCTGTTACCAGCAAAGTATTCAGCGCAAGGAACCACAACACCAGAATACGCAGGAAGGATAAGCTGTACGCATCCACATACAACAGCATACGCATTGCCGCCGACGAAATCATAACATAAGTACATGCTGAGAATACGGTCAACACCACGCGCAGAACTACACTCTCTCCTGCCGGCTTACGGCAGAACATCAGAATCAGAATATTGAGGAAGGTCACCGCAAGTAGCTGGAAAAAGCCCTGTCTTGCGTATTCCGCATAGGTAAATCCCTCCGGAAGACTTACGTTTCCTCCGCCAAAGAGGAAGTACAACTGGATTCCACAGAACAGCAGGTACACCAGCGTCAACAGCAGGGTTACCGTAATAGCCGTGAGTGCATTGCCTCCCTTCTTGCCCTGTACGGCCGGAGCCTGTGCTCCTGCCTGCTTCGGTGCCATCATCCGGCTTGCCGCTGCCATGATTCCATAGGCAGCCGCATAGATTACCACCGTTAAGAGGCACGCCAGATACGGATTCGACGAGAAGAAAATACGATCCATTGCTGTCTCTGTCCAAGATGAGAAAATCATATCTGCCGAAGTCAGTAGTGCAAACACGATTATCAACAACGGAATCGCAATCAATATACCCAGGAGAATATGGCGCACCTTCTCATTACGGAAAAATTTCATCCGGCGCAGAAACCCGAATCCGTCAATCAGACCCGTCATGCAATTTGCAATCGCCGTGAAGGGAAGCAGGAACACTTCCTTGCAACGCGTTTCAAAACTTCTTCCCGTTTCTGTGCCCGAGAACAACAACTCCAGAAACGCTACCTCAAGCAACAGCACGATTGCTATCGTACTGAAAAATTGCATCGTCTGTTTTGCCGTAAGAGCCACCGAGACTGCAAGCAGAATCGCAGCAATGTAATACGGAATTGCAATTCGGTTCGCACTTTGCGCTTTCTTTGCACCTGTCAGCTCCGCATCAACCTCCTGCACACCGGCTGGCTCAGCACTCTCTCGTATATTCCGCAGATTCACACCAACAAACTGGATCAATGCGATTGCTGCCAGCACAAACACCGGATAACTGATCCCCAGTCTTGCCCGGAAGAAGCATGCCGTAAAGCAGATACCGAACAGTAACGCACTCGTTCCGAATATTGCAAAATTCTCACGGAAGCGCTTTACCGTCGGCGGTACCTGTTCCGCAAAACCATTTTGACTGTTTGTTGTCACATAGGGTGATGCCGG
>JAZSIB010000168.1:0-2733 GCA_045533585.1 Lachnospiraceae bacterium
GCAGTTGCCGATATTGTGATTACCGATCCGGAAGAGAAGTGGATTATCGACCCGGAACAGTTCCGGTCAAAGGGAAAGAATACACCGTTCGGCGGAACCTTTGTATACGGCAGGGTGAAGATGACAATCGTGGATGGAAAGCCGGTGTATCAGCACGGAATATAATTAAAACATGGTTTAACAAGTGGAAAAGTGACGTGTAATCGTGTATATAATCAGAACAGGTGCATATTGTATAGGTTGCTCGGTCTGATTTGAAGTAAAAAATAAAGCAGTTAAAAATATTATAAAAATAGAGAGGTATTTTCATGATTCAAAAACTGATTGACAAGATTCAGAAAACATCCGCACCCATCGTAGTCGGCTTAGACCCGACGATGAAGTTCATTCCTTCAGCAATCAAGCAGAAGGCATTCGAAGAGTACGGTGAGACATTGGAAGGTGCAGCAGAAGCAATCTGGCAGTTCAACAAGGCAATCGTTGATGCAACCTTTGATTTGATTCCGGCAGTAAAGCCGCAGATTGCAATGTACGAGCAGTTCGGCATTCCGGGACTGATTGCATTCAAGAAAACAGTAGATTACTGTAAGAGCAAAGACCTTGTAATCATTGGTGATGTAAAGCGTGGTGATATTGGTTCCACCTCCGCAGCCTATGCAGTTGCACATCTTGGTAAGATAAAGGTAGGAGAGCAGTCGATTGCTCCGTTTGATGAAGACTTTGCAACCGTAAATCCTTACTTCGGTACCGATGGTATCCAGCCGTTCCTTGATGTATGTAAAGAAGAGAAGAAAGGTCTCTTCATCTTGGTAAAGACTTCGAACCCGTCCAGCGGTGAGTTCCAGGATCAGCTGATTGGTGGTCGTCCGCTCTACCAGCTCGTAGGCGAGAAGGTAGCAGAGTGGGGCGAGAGCTGCATGGGTAATGATTACAGCTATATCGGTGCAGTAGTTGGTGCAACCTATCCGGAAGTTGGTAAGGCGATGCGCCGTATCATCCCGAAGAGCTTCATCCTCGTACCTGGTTACGGTGCACAAGGCGGCAAGGGCGAAGACCTTTGCCATTTCTTCAATCCGGATGGACTTGGTGCAATTGTGAACTCTTCCAGAGGTATCATCGCAGCTTACCAGAGTGCAGCATATGAGAAGTTTGGCGAAGCAAACTTTGCAGATGCTTCCAGACAGGCGGTTATCGACATGAGAGAAGATATCGCAGGTGCACTTGCTGCAGCGGCTAAGAAGAAATTCTAAGATTTACGGATTATATCTTGATTTTGAAAGAATAAGGAAAGTCAGCCATCCGTTTACTTGACGGATGGCTGGTTTTTTTGTTTTGTGACACCACGATACAGAATTACCAGTGCTGTAATCAGAAGAATTGGGATTAGTACATCTTTATACTTCTCATATAATGCTGTTGCATAGGTCCAGTTCTCCTGCATGACGTAACCGATTCCGGTAAGTAAACTGTTCCATACGGTAATTCCAATCAGGGAGGAGATGAGATACGGGGTGAATTTCATGCCGGAAGCACCGGCGATAAAGGCGATATAGGTCCGACAAAGCGGGATAACCCGCCCGATGGCAACCGCATAGGTTCCGTAGTGCTCGAATTTACGCTGTGATGCTGTGAGAGATTTTTCTGTCTTGGGGAAACGTTGCATGATACGTTCTAAGATGGCGGTACCGCCATATCGTCCAACCGCATAACAAAAACAGGTGCCAAGAATTCCGGCAAGTGTACTACTCAGAATCAGTGTGAAGTATGAGGTGCCGGAGGCGGCTGCCAAGGCTCCGCAGAGAGGGAGGACAATCTCACTTGATACCGGAAAACAGGCATATTCGAGCAAGATAACAAGAAACATGGCGGGAAGGCCGTAAGAAGTTAAAAAATGAAGCAGAGTCTGCATAGAGTACGATACTTTCATTCGTTTACCATACCATATGCAAGCCTTGCTTCATTTATTATGTTGATTTTACGGATAACTGTTAGAAATACGTGTGCTTGGGAGCGGATTGTGTCATGCCTTATGGTTAATTGGTGCTCCGTATCAGGTTTTCGATTGCAAACTGTGCATTTTTTATGTTCTCTTCCGAGCGTGCAAGCATCGGCTGCAGACGCCCCAGCATTTGCTCAATCTGCATCCGGGTCTGTGTAAGGTTGCCAATGGAATCATCGATTTTATTTCTTACACTGATAGACGAGAAAATATCATCAAAGAAGAAATCTGCAAATTTGGTAAAGGAATCTATGACAACCGGAGTGGCGTCAATGCGCTGATTAACATCGGCAAGCTCGGCATTGAATCGGCGGAGCTGAACCTGTAGTGCTTCAATGAGCCTTTGTGCCTGATCGATGTGGTCGTGTTTTGCAAGGTCACTCAAGAGGCCGCCGCCCCAGATATCGAAAGTACCCCAATCGCTTGCCTTGGATAGATGATCTCCGACCTGACCGGCGATTGCATTTGCACGATTTCCGGCATCGATTGCTTCCTGAAGCTCTTTTTTTCGTGCAGTCTCGCGGGCGATAATGTCTTGCAGACGCCGAATCTATTCACGCGCAGGAGTATTGGACTGTGCAAGGAGATCCTGGCGCTCTTGTATCATATGATTATATTCCCGTTCCCTTTTTCGGATGTGAGCAAGCTCTGTCTCGCAGTGACGGATATCAAGTTCGACGGCTTTAAGTTCGGATACGGCCGTATCGTATTTGACTGTTGCGGCATAGGCTTCC
>JAZSIB010000187.1:0-7508 GCA_045533585.1 Lachnospiraceae bacterium
TTCTGTTAACGGACAGACTCTCAGGGAAACAGTCACGGCTAACAGCTACAATACCAATTTTTACTGCAGGAATATTAATCATGTTGACCTCCTATATATAATAAAATTCTCGTTCGGTTTATATGCGAATAAGTATAGAAAATGCAGTAAACCGCTAAAAAACATTATACTTTAAATGAACATAAAAAGTCAACTGATACCTTACGTTTCCATTCGGTTATTCTATACAAAAAACAAGCACTGTTTTTGTGTAAAATAGTGTGTAAATCTGTGAAAAGGCTTACATGTATAACATCTTTCTGTCAATGTTTGAAAATATTTATTAATGCATAAATCATCCGTTTATGTTATTATCTATTATCATATGTGTTATGAACGCTACAGTACTTCATTACATTTTCAGGGAATGCCCCACACCACAATCCTTCCGTATTCAAACTTTGTCGGTGACGTTCCCGGAACGGAGTTTTTATGGATTGGACCTCTATTGTCATCCGATTACTTGCCGCAACCCTCTGCGGCGGTCTGCTCGGCATGGAGCGTGAGCGCAAAAAACGTCCTGCGGGCTTACGTACCTACATTTTAGTATGTATGGGTGCTGCACTTGTCATCATGACAAATATCTATATCACCGACCTCTACGGCACCGGTGACCCGACCCGTCTTGCTGCTCAGGTAGTCAGCGGTATCGGTTTCTTAGGTGCAGGTACGATTATAGTTACCACACGGAACCGTGTGCGCGGTCTCACTACCGCAGCAGGTCTGTGGGCGTCCGCCTGCATGGGTATTGCGATCGGTGCCGGCTTCTACGTTGGCGCCTGTGCCGGCTGTATTATTGTATTCCTTGTCATGACGGTTCTTCACAGTCTGGACGAAAAGTTTCTTGCAAGGGCAAAACGAATCTCACTCTATGTCGAATTTGCTAACAACACCGATCTGAGCGCTTTCATGCATTATCTGAAAGAACGCCAGATTCGTACCGTAGACCTCGAATTCAGCCGTGCGGATTCCATACATACCGATGCAATTTCCATCCTGCTCACCCTACGCCTGCAGAAACGTACCTCACACGAAGCCCTGCTTACTGAACTGGGAACATTTCCGGGCGTCACCCTGATGGAAGAGGTATGATTCCCTTCCACAATGAAAAAATCGTGAATTCTTGACAGAAGGGCTATCTTTTTCAGCCCTTTTGTGATATAAAAGAAAAAGTCGGCACTTAATCCGTCAAACTTACGGTTGTGCCATCAGAACAACGGCAGAATAAATTCCGCCACAGAACGGAGGATACCATGAAAAAGTATTTCATCGTTGCCGCCATGGCGTTAGCCCTCATGCTGACAGCAACTGCCTGCGGCAAAGAAAATAACACACCGGGCTCATCTGTATTTTCACCCACTCCGGCAGCCGGCACATCCGGTACCGAGGGTGAAAAAGCAACTCTGCTTGCAGATACCACCCCCATCAAAGAGATTGTTACCGTCGGCACTTACAAAGGCATCGAAGCAACTCCTTTGGAGCTTACGGTTACCGACGAAGAAGTAGAAAAAGAACTTCATTTATCCTTAGCGGAACACGCTGTAAATCCGGACCGTAACCTTGTCCAGATTTACGATACCGCCAACATCGACTTTGAAGGGAAGGTAGACGGCGTTGCTTTTGAAGGCGGCGCAGCAGAAGGTTATGATTTGTTAATCGGTTCCGGCAACTTCATCCCGGGCTTTGAAGACGGACTTTTGGGTACAGAAGTCGGTGCTACCGTAGATCTTCCTATCGTATTTCCTGAGAACTACGGAAAAGCAGAACTTGCCGGCAAGCCTGCCGTCTTCACCGTTACCGTCAACTCCATCAAAGCACTTCCCGAGTTGACCGACGCATTCATCGCAGAGAAGACGGATTTTGATACACTGGATGCCTACAAAGAAGATATCCGTACTACCTTACAGCGCAGTTACGATGCAACCATAGAGTCCCAGTTCGAGACAGACGTTGTTGCCGCAGTTATCGCAGACGCTGAGTTCCATATGGATCTTTCTCCTGAGATTAACGCTTACGCGAACAATATGAAGAGCATGTATGAGTATCAGGCAAGCATGTATGGTGTATCTTTGGAAATATACGTTAACGCAATGTTCGGTATGACACTGGATGCTTTCAACAAAGAGATGCCCAAGTCCGCAGAACAGCTCGTAAAACGTTACTATATCATGCTTGCTATCGCAGATGCAGAAGGCATGACCGTCAGCGAAGCAGAATACAACGATTATGCAGAACAGATGATGGTTGACTACGGATTCGAGACCATCGAACAGCTCGAAGCAGAATATCCGAAGAGCAATCTGGAGAATTCCATCCTGTATGAACGCGCATTCAATCTTGTACTGGAGAATGCAATTCGTAAATAATGTTTACACCACTAAAAAAAGGACTATGCAATAGTCCTTTTTTTATTTATCACCATTTTCGTCTGGCAGGCCGCAACGGTTACAATTCATGGCAGTGACTGTAAAGTGAGAACGGGTCCCTGCTATGAACTGTAACCGTTGCGGCCGGATAATAGGTTCAATAAAATGACTCTGCATACCGAACCGCTTCCATGGCGTCCTTCGCGTATTTATCCGCACCGATACGATCTGCATATTCCTGCGTCAGTACGGCACCACCCACTACAGTCTTGCACCACGGTGCTTTTTCTTTTAACAGCGCAATCGTCTCTTCCATTGCAGGTACGGTAGTTGTCATCAATGCACTTAAGCCTACAAACGGTGCCTGCAGCTCCACGGTCTTCTCCACTACCATTTCCGGCGGTACGTCTTTTCCAAGATCTACTACGTCAAATCCATAATTCTCAAGCAAGAGCTTTACGATATTCTTACCGATATCATGAATATCCCCTTTTACGGTTGCGATAACAAACGCCGCTTTTCCGGCAGTTTTTTCTTTGCCTGCCAGTTGCTGCTTGATAACTTCAAATGCACTCTTCGCTGCTTCGGCGCTCATAAGGAGTTGCGGAAGATACACTTTCTTTTCCTCAAATCCCACACCTACGATATTCAACGCCGGAATAATCTCAGCATTCACGATATCCAGTGGCGCTTTTTCCGTCAGCAGCTTCTTCGTCAGCTCTGCCGCACGGTCTTTCATGCCCTTGATTACCGCATACTGTAAATCAGAGTTTCCGGCAGCCGTTGCAGCCGGATTACTGCCACCTGCCACACCGGTTCCTGTCGCTGTTGTAACAACCGGAACAAACGACTCCGCCGCTTCGATATACGCTGCGCAATTCTCGTCCATTCCCTTCAGTGCTTTATAAGTATAGTACGTCTTCATCATGTCTGCAGAATGCGGATTCATAATCGCCGCCGACAGACCGTTCTCCAGTGCCAATGCGAAGAAGGTTCCGTTTACTGCATCACGATTCGGAAGTCCGAAGGACACATTGGATACTCCGAGAGAAGTATGGCAACCCAACTCCTGCTTAATCGTCTTTAACGCCCGCAGGGTTGCTACTGCTGCCTGATTATCTGCGCTGATGGTCATCGCCAACGTATCAAAGATAATATCCTTTTTAGCAATACCGTAGCGCGCTGCGGTTTCCAGTATCTTTTCTGCTATCTTCACACGTCCTTCTGCTGTCGTCGGAATCCCGTCCTCATCCAGAGTCAGTGCAACGACCAGACCGCCGTACTTCTTCACCAGCGGAAATACCGCTTCCATGCTCTCCTGCTTGCCGTTCACGGAGTTAACCATCGCCTTACCGTTGTAACGGCGCAGTGCGGCTTCCATCGCCTTCATATCTGCTGTATCAATCTGTAGCGGCAGATCCAGAATCGCCTGCAGCTCACAAGTTGCGGTTTCCAGCATCTTCGCTTCGTCAATCTCCGGAAGTCCGACATTGACATCCAGAATATGTACACCCTTTTCCTGCTGTGCAACGCCTTCCGACAGGATGTAATCCATATCGTTTTCCTTAAGTGCCTGTTTCAGACGCTTCTTTCCGGTCGGATTGATGCGCTCGCCGATCAGAACCGGTTCTTCGTCAAACACAACTGCATGCGTATAAGAAGATACCATCGTAATCTGCTTCTCGGTCAGTACAACAGGCTCCATGCCTGCTGTCTTCTCTGTTACTGCTTTAATGTACTCCGGCGTCGTTCCGCAACATCCGCCGACCACGCGTAACCCCTGCTTCATCAACGCTACCAGCTCGTCTGCAAACGCCTCCGGCATTACGTCAAACACAGTCTTTCCTTCTACTTCTCTCGGAAGTCCTGCGTTAGGCTTTAGCAGCACCGGAACGGAAGCATATTGCAACAGCTCCTCTGCTACACCACGCAGCTGTTTGGGTCCAAGGGAGCAGTTCGCACCGAGCGCATCTGCGCCTATACCTTCCAACAATGCCACCATTGCCGCCGGTGTTGCTCCGGTCATCAGCTTGCCATCCTCACCATAAGCATTCGATACCAGTACCGGAAGTTCGCTGTTCTCCTTCGCCGCCAACAATGCTGCCTTGGTCTCGTAGCTGTCGTTCATCGTCTCAATCAGAATCAGCTCCGCGCCATACTTTACGCCGAGCTGTATCGTCTTTGCAAATACGGCAACTGCCGCTTCAAAATCAAGATCTCCAAGCGGTTTTAAGAGCTTACCGGTCGGTCCGAGGTCCAGTGCAATATATTTTTCCTGCGTACCCGTACTCTGCTCTCTCGCAGCCTTTACATTGCGAAATGCAGCGGCCACAATCTCTTCCAGCTCCTCTTCCGGGAACTTCAACAGATTCGCACCGAAGGTATTCGTGCTTACCACATTACTTCCGGCATCATAATACGCTTTGTGAATTGCCGTAATCGCTTCCGGATGGGACAGGTTCCAACTCTCCGGATGCTCTCCCGGCTTCAGCCCCTGCGCCTGCAGAAGCGTTCCCATGCCGCCATCAAGATATACGATATTCTGTTTCAGATATGTTTTAAAGTCCATTATTCACCTCGATACATACAGTCCTTCTGTTCACAATTCTCGCATGTTTTTTGTTTTCTGTTTCTCTCTTTTTCTGCAATACCGTTCTTAATTCTTCCGTCTTCCATTCCCACAAACGCCGTCACGGACTTTGACGGTGACATTAAAAGACTGTCATTTAACGTCAGCCCTATCTTCTTGGCGCAATCCAGTACCGCGAAGATGTCCTTCTGTGTTTCCAACGACAAGTCTCCGTAACCCGGACTGAACCTTGGCCGTAACATGCAATTATGCTCAGTCTCATATTCCTTACTGAACACATCGCAGGCTGCTTCCACCAGCTCCGCACCAATCGCCTGAAACATCAGTGCTTTTGACGGGGCAATCCGTCCGTATTTTCCAATCAGGCGGTCCATCCCGACTCCCGCCGTTGCTGCCAGGAGAAGCACCCTGTTGCAGCCCTGCAGATTCTTCGCCAGTTGTTCCGAACGTACCGAAAAGCCATCAAAATCACATATCGTCCCGTTCCCCCCGCTCGTCGCGCTTCTCACTGCAACCGGCAATTCTGCATAACACAGTTGTCCGTTCAACGCATCTGCGCGTTTCGCTTCCTGCAGGCATGTCCGCATCAGTCGGACAATCTCTTCTTCCTCGGTCCGGCAGCCCGCATAGCGTAAGATTTCTCTCTCCCTTAAGGTAAGACCCTTATAACGCTTTGTTATTACCATAACCCTCACTCAATAATATCAGACAGATTTGCCTGTATCTTCGCCGCTACATCCGGCTTATTCATGGAATAAACGTGTACATTCGTGATTCCGTTGGCATACAAATCAATGATTTGGTCGGTTGCATACGCGATGCCTGCCTGTTTCATTGCCGCCGGATTCGAACCAAACTTGTCTACCAGACTCTTGAAACGTTGCGGCATGAACGAACCTGACAGCTTGATGGCACGGTCTACCTGGTTCGCATTCGTAATCGGCATGATACCCGGAATCACCGGCACCGTAATTCCTGCCTCACGGATTTTATATAAGAAATTATAGAGCAGATTATTATCAAAAAACATCTGTGTCGTCAGGAAGTCGCAACCGGCATCTACCTTTTCCTTCAAGCGTTTGATATCCTCCTTCTGATTCACGCTCTCCGGATGAATCTCCGGGTAACATGCACCACCGATGCAGAAGTTCTCATCTGCTTCCTTCAGCTCCCGAATCAGGTCTACTGCATAACGGTAATCCCATCCGCTCCGGTCTGCATCCTCCATTCCTGCCGGGATATCACCGCGCAGTGCCATGATATTGGTAATCCCTGCTTCCTTAATATCCTGTATGCGCTGCTTCACCGTCTCCCTGGTGGATGACACACAAGTAAGATGTGCCAGTGTCGGCACACCGTACAGCTCCTTGATATTCTTCGCAATATCCAGCGTATACTTGCTCGTACCACCGCCGGCACCGTATGTAACGCTCATAAAGGACGGACAGAGCTTTGCGATCTCTTCCGTTGCCGTCTTTACGCTCTCAAAACTCGTCTCCGTCTTCGGAGGAAACACCTCAAACGAAAGATACATTTTATTTTGCGTCAGTATATCAATAATTTTCATTTTCTTCCCCATTCCCAGAGTATACTTTTTCCAATACAATTATACGCTTTAGCACGCTAAAGTCAAGATTTTTATATTTCTTATGCATAACCACTATTTATCATATGACATTTCCCCTTCTAGCGGTTATACTATAAGCAATATAATGAACGGAGGAACCGGACTTGAATTCGATTAACAAACCCTTTATCACAGATGAAATCAAATACATTGGCGTAAATGACCATAAAATTGACCTGTTCGAAGGACAATACATCGTCCCGAACGGCATGTCATACAATTCCTATCTCATCCTTGACGAACACATCGCGGTCTTAGATTCCGTAGATGCTGCATTCAAAGATGAATGGCTCACAAATATCGCCGAAGCACTCGAAGACCGCAAGCCTGACTATCTGATTGTCCAGCACATGGAACCCGACCATTCTGCCAACATCACTGCATTTGCTGACGCCTATCCTGACGCTGTTATCGTTGCTTCCGAAAAAGCCTTCCGCATGATAAAACAGTTTTTCGGCACCGATTATCCGGAACGCCGCCTGATTGTAAAAGAAGGTGACACACTCTCCCTCGGCAAGCATCAGTTGCAATTTGTCGAAGCTCCGCTTGTCCACTGGCCGGAAGTTATCATGACTTACGACAGTACAGAACAACTCCTCTTCTCCGCCGATGCATTTGGCAAATTCGGCGCACTTGACGTCGAAGAGGATTGGGCCTGCGAAGCAAGACGCTACTACATCGGCATCGTCGGCAAATACGGTGCACCGGTACAGAAGCTCCTGAACAAAGCTGCTGCACTTGACATCCGTACCATCTGCCCACTGCACGGTCCGATCTTAACCGAGAACCTTTCTTACTACCTAAACCTCTATGATATCTGGTCGAGCTACCGACCGGAAGAGGAAGGCGTCCTGATTGCCTACACCTCCGTATACGGCAATACCAA
>JAZSIB010000021.1:0-13054 GCA_045533585.1 Lachnospiraceae bacterium
CCGGCAGATATTTCAGTGTTACTGGTGTACTTGGAACAGCTGAGACGCGGAAAGTAGTAAATGTTGTGTTATACGTGTGGGATACGAAAGGCATGGCGTAAGGATGGATAGTAAAAAAGACTATATCATAACTGAATTTAGCAAGATTGAGTGTAAAATATCCGACCGGCAGGCAGAACAGTTCCTGCGATATTTTGAGCTGCTTACCGAATGGAACGCGGTGATGAATCTGACTGCAATTACAGAATTCGAGGAAGTAGTGGAGAAACATTTTGTGGACTCTGCATTGTTGTCCGAATATATCCGGGAGAGAAAACCGGAGTCATTGATTGATATCGGTACCGGTGCGGGATTCCCCGGTGTTCCGTTGAAGATATTATTTCCTGAGATGAAGGTAACCTTACTGGATTCTCTGAATAAGCGGATTCGCTTTTTGAGCACAGTAATTCAGGAATTGGGACTGGAACATATAGAAGCGATTCACGGAAGAGCTGAAGAGTATGGAATCAAGGAAGGATACCGCGAGCAATATGACCTCTGCGTTTCACGTGCAGTTGCAAGACTTGCTTCCCTGTGTGAATTCTGTATTCCGTTTGTGAAGAAGGGCGGAGCTTTTGTTGCATATAAGGCAATGAAGTCGGAAGAAGAATTGGCAGAAGCAAAACCTGCAGTGGCTATACTCGGCGCGAAGCTTTCTGAGGTGAAGGAGTTTAAGCTGGGGGAGGATGCACAGCGGAATCTCCTAGTGATTCAGAAAACGAAGGAGACACCGAAGAAGTATCCGAGGCAGGGTGGGAAACCGCTGAAGGACCCGATTTTGAAACTATAGGAATTTTTGATTGAAGTTGAAGATAATTTGCTTGTGGTAAGAGCTTTTAAGAATGGAGATTTTATGTATATCAAAGGTAAGTTTGTATCCGGACAGGAACTGGATGAAGTAAAGGAAGTAAGAAGTAGCTGCGGAATGGAATTGTCAGATACTGATGACAGCATGGCAATTCATGTTGTTGCGTATTGCGTGGATGAGGAAACGAAGCCGGTTGCGACAGGGAGACTGCGTTTTGACGGAGAAGAGTATACGATTGATGCGATCTGTCGTCGTCCGGAAGAAACGGATGATTATACAGACTTTGTATTGAAGATGTTAATCTACCAGGCAGTACAGCACGGTGCAGATCAGATTACGGCAAAGTGTGTTGCAGAGCAAGCCGGGCTATATAAGAGAAATCGATTCGCTTTGGTAGAAGAAATTTCCGGACAGTGTATCATGCGTCTGGAAAATGCATCCGTACACCACTGTTGTAATTAAATGGAAAATGTTTTATAAGAGAAAAAGGTCTTTCCAAATTCGCAGGAATAGTTTATCATAAACATTAGTGTTAACATAGGCTAAGTATGTTTGAAAGGCGTGGTCAGTCAGATGAGTGAAGTGATGTGCGATTATTCCATCATAGATGAGATTTATCTTGAGAATGAAGATAAACTGCGAGATGCGAAGCTGTCACAGATGCTTTTGCAGGCAGAGATTAAAAACTGTGAGCAGATGATACAGCAGGAAGAAGAAAAAAAAGATCCGAATCGCAATTTGTTTCATACGGTAGAGGCACATGTTTTCAACTCTGAGACAGATCGAATGCGTAAGGAGCTTTTTGAAAAGAAAGAGCAGTTGAAAAAAGAAGAAGCATTAATTGCTGTTTTGGAAGACAAAAAGCAGCGCATGCATGAAGTAAAGAAAGTGCTGTATGCAGATGTATTGCAGAAGGAGAATACAGAATCAATAGAAACTACCCATTTGCAAAAACAGCAGCTTTTGGTATTGCAGGAACAGGATCGGAATCGAATCGCAGCGGATTTGCATGATTCTACAGTGCAGAGCATGACTGCGTTGCTGCATAAGGTTGAATTGATAGAACGTTTTTTGGATATTGATCGTACCAGGGCTTTTGTAGAACTGAACGGCATGAAGGACAACATCCGTACAATGATTCAAGAGATGCGTGAAATTATCTATGATTTGCGACCAATGAGTTTGGAAAATCTTGGATTATGGATGTCGATAAAAGAATACCTGAGTATGATTCAGGAGAGGAATGGGATTCAGGTACAGTGCAGGATAGAGGAAGAAGCTTCTGCATTGAAGCTGGGTGATGATATTGAAATCAATATTTTTCGCATGATACAGGAGGCAGTCAACAACAGTGTAAAGCATGCACAAGCGTCATTGATTTCGGTGAATATTGCAAGACGAGAAAGTATTGAGATATCAATTGCCGATGATGGAACCGGTATGAAGAAACAAGAGTGTGAGACTGACCGAAAGTTCGGATTAAGTATTCTGCAGGAGCGTGCCCAGATAGTGGGGGCAGAATTAAAAGTCCGCAGCGGACAGTCCGGTACGGAGATAAACATTGTATTACCGTTAACTTAGTAATAAAAGTACAGGGGGTACAGAAGCATGATACAGGTTATGATGACAGATGATCACTTGATGGTGCGCGAAGGCATCAAAGCACTATTAGAAATTGATGGTGATATTAAGGTGATTGCGCAGGCAAGTGACGGTGTAGAATGCCTGGGTATATTGGAAAAAACAGAACCGGATGTTCTTTTGTTGGATATTAATATGCCGAAGCTGGATGGACTTTCTGTACTGGAAACCTTGAAGAGAAACCGGCCGCAATTGAAGGTCATTGTGCTTACGATACATAATGAAGCGGATTATCTTTTGAATGCTTACGAAAAGGGTGCAGACGGATATGTATTGAAGGACTCCGGTTCCGATATCTTGAAGCGTGCGATTCGTATTGTAAATCAGGGTGAGCGATATATCGAACCGGTTCTGATGCCAAAGTTGAGAGAGCGTTTGGAAAAGAAAAAAGAAGAAGGCAAGAAGGAAGACCGTTTGTCAAAACGCGAGTTTGAGATATTGAAGTTGGTAGCTGTCGGTATGTATAACAAAGAGATTGCAGACCGTTTGTCCATCAGTGAGAAGACAGTAAAGAATCATATGTCCAGTATCTTTCGTAAGATAAAGGTATCGGATCGTACACAAGCTGCCGTATATGCAATACGGAACAATTATGTAAGATTAGATTGATGTAAATTAATGGGTTGTTTCACGTGAAACATCCCACAAGATATAGAGTTAGCTTTAAGTCAAAGTACAAGTGATAGTAAGCGTGAGAGTTAAGACACAGAACGGGGACGAATATGGGAAAAGCAATTGCAGTAGCAAATCAAAAAGGTGGTGTCGGAAAGACAACGACCGCAATTAACTTGTCAGCATGTCTGGCAGAACAGGGGATGAAGGTACTTACGGTAGACATCGACCCGCAGGGAAATACGACTAGTGGCTTGGGGATAGACAAGAGTACCTTGGATAAGACAACATATCAATTGTTATTGGGGGAGTGTTCTGTAGAGGAGTGTATGACAGAGAGCATCCTTCCGAACTTGTTTGTGCTGCCTTCGGATGTGAATCTTGCCGGAGCCGAGATAGAATTGATTGGTATCGAAGACAAGGAATATATCCTCAAGAAACACATCGAAGGGATTATTGATTTCTTTGATTATGTAATTATTGACTGTCCTCCGTCACTTAGTATGTTAACAGTAAATGCTATGACCACAGCCGATGCTGTATTGGTACCGATTCAGTGTGAGTTTTATGCGTTGGAGGGTTTGTCCCAGTTGCTGCATACGATTGACCTGGTAAGAGAACGACTGAATCCAAAGCTTGAGATAGAAGGTATCGTATTTACCATGTATGATTCTCGTACAAATCTATCTGCACAGGTAGTCGAATCAGTAAATTCGTATCTTGACCGTAAAGTGTACAAGTCAATCATTCCGAGAAATGTACGTCTTGCTGAAGCACCAAGCCATGGGCTTCCGGTAAATTTATACGACCCGAAGTCTTCCGGTGCAGAGGCATATCGCAGTCTGGCAGAAGAGGTAATGAAGAAGGATAAGAAGCTGGTTAATATGACTACTTATACGGCACGGAAACGATAATCAAGTATTTTGTATATCTGAAATATTACACTACAATATATAGTAGGAGGCATATATGGCACCGAAAAAGGGACTTGGAAAAGGACTTGATTCACTAATTACAAAGAAGGTTCCGGAGACAAACAGTACAGAAAATGTTTCACGTGAAACATTTTTGAATATCAATAAAGTAGAACCGAACCCGAATCAGCCGCGAAAAAGATTTAACGAAGACAAGTTACAAGAACTTGCAGATTCGATTAAAGTTCATGGAATCATACAACCGTTAGTAGTACAGAAAGAAAATGACCGTTATATCATTATTGCCGGCGAACGTAGATGGCGTGCAGCCAGACTTGCCGGCGTAAAGGAAGTACCGGTTGTAATCCGTGATTTTACAGAACAGGAATTATATGAGGTTGCACTGATTGAGAATATCCAGCGTCAAGACCTGGATCCGATAGAAGAAGCAAACGCATATTCCAACTTAATCAAAGAGCATCACCTGACACAGGATGAAGTAGCGGAAAGAGTATCCAAAAGTCGTGTCGCAATTACGAATTCTTTACGTCTTTTGAAGCTGGACCAGAGAGTTCAGCAGATGGTGATCGATGAATTATTGACCGGTGGACATGCGAGAGCACTGATTTCAATCGAAGATCCGGAAGAACAGTACAATCTTGCGAATCGTATTTTCGATGAAAAGTTGAGCGTGCGCGAGACCGAAAAGTTAGTGAAGAAGATATTACATCCGAAGCCGGTGACTGAAGCAGAAGAACCGGTAAGCGAAGCAGACGAAGCGATTTATCGAGATCTGGAAGAAAATCTGAAAACGATTATCGGAAGCAAGGTCCGCATTATGAGAAAACCGGGCGGAAAAGGAAATATTGAGATCGAGTATTACTCAACAGATGAGCTTGATCGCATTATTGATTTGTTGAGAAGCGTGAGATAATTTGAAATAAAAGGGGAAGTAATTATGAATTTGCCGGTAGAAACCACGTTACTAACAATATCTTGTGTATTGTTGGTATTGCTAATACTTTATATTGTTATATTTGCAAAATACTCGAATTTGAACAAAAGATATAAACGATTCATGTCCGGTGCGAATGCAAGAAGTCTGGAGGAATCCATAGCAAGACGTCTGGAAGACATTGAAGGATTGAAGGAAGACCGTACTAAGATATTAGGTCGTTTGGACATCTTGGAAGCAAAGGCTTTGTGTGCCTATCAGAAGGTCGCACTTGTGAAGTACGATGCATTTCAGGAGATGGGTGGTAAGCTGAGCTTTACACTCTGCATGCTGGATGGAAACGAGGACGGATTCTTATTGACCTCGATGCACAGCAGCAGAGAGGGATGCTATACTTATGTAAAAGAAATTATTAAGGGTGAAGCGTTCGTACTTTTGTCAAAGGAAGAGAAGCAGGCACTCGAGGAAGCAAAGGCAAAGACATTTGCATAGTGGGGGATAGTCATGAAAGCGATTTCTGTTGCGTCAATTCGCGGGGGAGAGATACTAGCGAAAGATTTATACCTGAACAGTGGTGCAATACTGATGTCTCAGGGAGCTGTACTCCGGCCTGCATATATAGACCGTCTGCGTTCTGCGGGATATAATATGGTCTATATCGTAGAGGAAGAAATCACCAATTTAATAGACCATGCCACAGAGCAGCAGATACAGAACCATTGTCAGGAGTCTGTCCGGGAAGTAATCGACAAGTATTCCTACGGGGTGGATGCAGAGCTGAATACAATTGTGCAGGCTGCGGAGAATATTATGAAAGACGTTCTGGCAGAACCGGAAGTTTTGTATAACGTATCCCGCGTGCGTGATAAGAGCAACAGCATTTATCATCACTGCATCAATGTAGCTGCATTATCTGTATTGATTGGTGTGAAGATGCGCATGCCGGAACGCAGATTGAAAAACATGGCAATCGGTGCATTGCTGCATGATATCGGTCTGATCTATATTCCGATTGATATCCAGCAGGTGAATATTGATACCTGCAGTGATACGGTTCTAAAGGAAGCAAAGCGGCATGTAATCTATGGATATTCGGCAGTAGAAAAGGAAAGCTGGCTGCCGATGGCTGCAAAGGATATCATAGTAAATCATCACGAGCGTCTGGACGGAAGCGGATATCCGTTCCGTTTGACCGGGGAGAAGATATCGTTGGAGACAAAGATTGTTTCTTTGTGTGATGAATTTGACAGTATGGTATATGGTCACTGTAGAAATAAGAGAAAGATAAAGGAGACAATGGACTATATTACGAGCCAGGCGGGAGTTATGTTTGACTTTAAGGTAGTGCAGACCTTTATCAGTTCGGTTGCAGTCTATCCGATTGGTACGATCGTAGTCTTAAATACCGGAGAAAAGGGAATCGTAGTACGGCAGAATTCCAGCCTTCCGACCTATCCGGTGATAAATCTGGTAGAGATGACACAGCAGGGTGTGGTTCCGACAGGAAAAGAGATAGACCTGACAAAGAACTTGACGAGGATTATTACAGACACCATTGAAATGTAAAGTGGAGAAATTATGGCAAAGATACTGATTGTGGAAGACGAAGTAAATATTGCAAGATTTTTACAATTAGAGTTGAAGCACGAGGGCTACGAAGTAGATACTGCAAATGATGGACGCCTTGGATTGCAAAAGGCTTTGGAAAGCAGTTTTGACCTGATTCTTTTGGATATTATGCTTCCGGGACTGAGCGGCATCGAAGTATGTCGTCGTGTCAGAATGGAATCCAGAGTGCCGATTATTATGCTGACTGCAAAGGACGATGTTACGGATAAGGTTGCAGGTCTGGATATGGGCGCAGATGATTATATGACGAAGCCGTTTGCTATCGAGGAGCTTTTGGCACGAATCCGTGTGGCACTGAATCGAAACCTTGCGACAGATACCAAGAAAACAGAGCAGATAACATATGGTGAGTTATATCTGAACCTGAGTGAGCACAGCGCACATTACGGGCAGGAGGAAATAAACCTTACCAAAAAGGAATACGAACTTCTGGAATGCATGTTGAAAAACAAAGGAATTGCGATGAGCCGTGACCGGATTCTGAAAGAAGTATGGGATTATGATTATTACGGAGATACGAATGTAGTAGACGTATATATCCGTTATCTGCGTCAAAAGATAGATGACCGTTTCGGTATCAGTCTGATTCATACGGTACGTGGAATCGGCTACATAGTAAAGGACGAGAATAAATGATAAAAGAGAACCGACAAGCTTCTATTGTTGCAAAAATGGCAGGAAAGCAGTTTCGCCTCCTGCTGTTTTTTGTCGTGCCTGTATATTTTTTATCCGGGTGGTTGATGATCCGTGGTTTGTCGGGGAGCTATAGGGAAATGGCAGAAACTGCGATTGTAAATCTGGAGAACGGGAGAATTACAATTGCGGATTTGGAAAATGAAACAAGAGTACGATATCGCATCGTAAGTAAGAACAAGCAAATAGAAATATTTGACAATACAAGAGATGATACGGTGCCGGTCCTCGGTATCTTCAAGTCGCTTCGGTTCCGTTATGAAAACCGTCGTGCAAGTTTGATTGTGGTAGACAGCTATCCATTGTTATATCAAGGCGTAGAACACAGAGTCGATGCACACATTGACATCAGTGTACATCTGAAAAGTATTATAAGCTCTCAGTTAATTGTCACCCTGGTTTATCTGGGAGCGGCATTTGTGTTTTATCGTTATAGCACACGACAGTTGCGCGAGCTTTTGAAACCGATGAAGCGAATGGCGGCGATACTGAACCGAATGACAGTAAACAATCTGCACAGTGAGCGTTTGGATATTTTGGGTGTCAGCGAAGAGATTCGCGACCTATCGATTGTCTGTAACGAAATGCTGGATCGTATCGAAAGCTCCTACGAGAGTCAGAAGCAGTTTGTATCGAATGCGTCGCATGAGCTTCGAACACCGATCGCGGTAGTACAAGGCTATGCCAACATGCTGGATCGTTGGGGAGCGAGTGAACCGGAGATACTGGAAGAGTCTGTGGAAGCACTTTGCAAGGTATCAAAAGAAATGCAGGACCTCGTCGAAAAGCTGCTATTTTTATCGCGGCATGACCGGAAGACATTGAAGCTGAAGCGTGAAGTGTTCGATATGAAAGAAGTAGTGGAGGAAGTGTTCCGGGAAACAGAAATGGTTGTATCGGAACGCGAGTTGCACTGTAGTGCAGAAGAGCCTGTTATCGTATACGGCGATAAGCAGATTATGAAGCAGGCAATCCGTGTATTTATCGATAATGCCGTTAAATATACAGAAGCAGGCGACCGTATTCAGATCGCCTGCAAAAAAGTTCGCAATGAATGTGAAGTTATGATAGAAGACAGCGGCATCGGTATGCGAAAGAAAGACTTGAACCGGATATTCAGCCGTTTCTACCGTTCGGATGATGTTCGCGGACGGAATATCGCAGGACACGGTCTCGGACTATCCATCGCAAAGCTGATTATTGTATCGCACAGCGGAAGGATTCATATCCGAACCCAGTTCCAAAAAGGAACTGCATTTACGTTCTATCTTCCCTTGCATATGGATTAGTGCAGTTTCATGTAAGATTCAACACCTTCTACGATGCCCTGAATCAACTGGTGCTTGTAAACAAAGTTCTGTAGATTGGCAACATCGTTTTCGTTGGTGATAAAACCGACCTCGATTAGTGCAACAGGACAATCTGCTTCTTGTAGAATCAATACGTCCGTACGGTGCTTTACGCCTCGATTTTTCGTATCGGAAGAACCGATAACCGGTGTAATCAGTGTGTCTGCAAGCTCCTTCGAGAGTTCGGAATTGTCGCCATAAAGAATCTCGAGTCCGTTTACGGATGGGTCCGTTGCATAAGAGTTCATATGCAGACTGATGACAAGATCGGCAGAGTAAGAGTTAATGAGTTCAACGCGTTCCGTCGGATTAATCCGGTTATTGTTGTTAACGTCATACGGACCGGTAAGATCATCACTGTCTCTGGTCAGGAATACATCGTAGTCCTTGGCTTCCAGACGCTCTTTCAGCATAAGCGCAAGATCCAGAGAAAAATCTTTTTCCTTTAGACCGTTATAGGTGGCACCATCATCACTGCCCCCGTGTCCGGCATCGACTACAATGCGTCCGGCGATGGGAGTCGGAGTCGGTGTATTGGTCGGAGTCGGAGTCGGTGTATTGGTTGGTGTTGGAGAGGGAGTCGGCGTCGGTGTGGGGGTCACACCTTTTATATCATTGATAAATTCGTTCACGTCTGCCCGTATCTGGTCACTGTCATTAGTCAGAATCCAGTTCATAGTAAGACCGACAGCAAGAAAAACAAGCAAAAGAACCAGTAACCATAAAATTCGTAATATTCTTCTTCTCCGTCTGCGTGCAGAGGGAGATTTTTTATTGTTTCCCATATAAACTTTCTCCATCGTTAGAATAAAGTTTTAACTTAAAATAATTATATCGGATATGGTGCAAGGATGCAATGTAATTTGCAACTCGAAACCAAATCCCATTTGTATTTTCTGTTGCAAAAAAATGCGGAAACGAAAAAAGGGACTGATGTATACCAGTCCCAGTATTGTTATGCGCTAAATTGTGCCATATATAATCGGTAATATGCGCCCTTCTTTGCCATGAGTTCTGCGGGAGTTCCCTGCTCTTCGATACCGCCCTTGTCAATAACGAAAATCCGGTCGGCTTTTTGTATCGTAGATAAGCGGTGTGCAATCACAAATGAGGTTCTTCCGGCAAGGAGCTTTTCAATTCCCTCCTGTACCATGAGCTCTGTCTTGGTATCAATGCTGGAAGTTGCTTCATCCAGTATTAAGATTTTCGGCATCGATACCATCGTTCTTGCGAAGGCAAGGAGCTGGCGTTGTCCGACCGAAAGACCGGCACCGCGCTCCTTAAGCTCCGTATCGTAACCCTTTTCCAGTTTCATAATGAAGTCGTGTGCATTGACTGCCTTTGCAGCGGCTACAATCTCATCATCCGTTGCATCCAGCTTTCCGTAACGGATATTGTCTTTTACCGTTCCGGAGAAGAGGAAGTTGTCCTGGGTCATGACCCCCATCTGTTCACGAAGGCTCTCGATCGAGACGCTCTTCAAGTCATGACCGTCGATGCGGATGGTTCCGCTTTGGATATCGTAGAAGCGACTAATCAGATTGACAATGGTAGTCTTTCCGGCACCGGTAGGTCCGACAAGTGCAATGGTTTCGCCCGGCTCAACATGGAAGCTTACGTTTTCCAGCACATGCGTATTCTCATCATAGGAGAATGATACGTTCTCAAAGGTAATGGCACCCTGAACATTAGGCAGGGTAGTCACGTCCTCTGCGTCGGTAATCTCCGGTTCGGTATCCAGAATCTCAAAGATTCGCTCCGCTCCTGCGATATTGGTGACTAACTGGTTGTAGTAGTTACTTAAGTTTAATAAAGGCTGCCAGAACATGGATATGTAAGTGGCAAATGCAAATATCGTTCCGACTGCAATCTCACCGCCGCCGGCTAGCCTAACACCGGCATAGTATAAAGCCATACTGCCGAATCCCCAGCAGAAGTCCACAACCGGTCCGAAGGCATCCGCATAGCGGACTGCGTTGACAAAGGAACCGCGTTGTTCATCTAAGAGCTCATCAAAGGTGTTGCGTGTCTCTTCTTCTGCACAGAAACTCTGAACTGCTTTCATACCTGAAATGTCCTCATGGATAAAAGCGTTCAGGTTCGAACTTTTTTTACGGAATACCTGCCATCCCTTGTGTGCACGGGACTGTACGAAGTACACGCCGACTGCCATCAGAGGCAGGGTGCAGAGAGAACAGGCAGCCAGGGTCGGATTCTTGATAAACATGATGACCACAACGGACACAATGGTAAGAAAATCCGGAATCAACGTGGTTACACTGTTGGACAGCACATCCTTCAGGGAATTTACATCGCCGATGATGCGGGCAAGTATTTTTCCGGTTGGCCGGCTGTCAAAGAAATGAAAGCCGAGCGTCTGGATGTGAGTGTATAACTCCTGGCGGATACGAAGGAGTACATCGTTGGATAGCTTTGCCATCAGGTACATACGAAGCTTAATCAGCAGAATCAGGAACAGATTCAGTACCACGGCGGCGATACCAAGCTGTAGAAGCCCTTCGGTATCTTTGTTTGCGATATTTACATTGATTGCCCGTTCCAGAATCAACGGATTCGCCAGATTGATTCCGATCGTTACCAGCATGACGATCAGTACAACACTGATGATGCCTGTGTAAGACACCAGATAACGGAACAGGCGGAACAGCGTTATGCTTTTCTTGGAAGCGGATGACTTCTCATCCTGCTTTACGGTATTAATGGGCATGTTGCTCGCCTTCTTTCTATATTATTGCGCCGTATTGTGACATATAAGTGGCATAATACAATCCTTTTTGTGTCAATAATGCTTCATGTGTGCCACGTTCGGCGATTCTACCGTCTTCGAGTACGATAATTTCATCTGCTTTTCGTACTGCGGAGATGCGGTGTGCAATGATAAGCTTGGTAACACCCTGTAATTCGTTCAGTGTTTTCTGGATCTCCTGTTCGGTCTCGGTATCCAACGCGGAAGTAGAATCATCCAGTACCAAGATTGGTGCTTTCTTGGAGAGTGCACGTGCGATACTAATCCGTTGTTTTTGTCCGCCGGACAGTCCGACGCCGCGTTCTCCGATTAAGGTGTCTTCCTTATCGCTCAGTTTATCAACAAATTCCGATGCCTGCGCCTGCATAAGTGAAGTATGTACTTCCTCCTGTGTCAGTTCAGCCTGCATACCAAGACGCACGTTGGAGTCTATCGTATCGGAAAACAGAAAGACATCCTGCATCACCGGCGCCGTACTGCTGCGGACCTGATTCAGTGTGAGCTTTCGAAGGTCAACGCCGTCTAAGGATACGCTGCCTTCAGTCGGATCATAGAAACGCTGCAGCAGATTCAATATCGTGGTCTTGCCGGAACCGGTACAGCCCATAATTCCTAATGTCTTGCCGGCTCCCAATTCAAAGCTGACGTCTTTCAGTATCTCTTTGTCATTCAGGGTAAGTGATACATGGTCAAATCTTACCTGTCCGTCTACCTCATCTAAAACTTCGGGAGTTTTGGGGTCTGTGATAACCGGAACTTCCTGATATACTTTCTTGATTCGTTTGTTGGAAGCAAACGCAGCAGCCAGACTGTTCGACAGCCAGCCAAGCATCTCCATTGGCCAAACGATATTCATGCAGTATTCTGCGAATGCAGTCAGGGTACCGAGTGTCATCTCACCGCGGATTACTTCA
Organism: Lachnospiraceae bacterium; assembly: GCA_045533585.1. Taxonomy (GTDB): domain Bacteria; phylum Bacillota; class Clostridia; order Lachnospirales; family Lachnospiraceae; genus SZUA-448. Next base: position 12,322 of record JAZSIB010000021.1, read on the forward strand.
AAACCACCTAAGATAACGGCAGTAACCGGAAGGATCTTGGTAATCAGCTGAACGATAGGCTGATAGCGGATGAATACCTTGCTTTGCTGCATGTTCAGTTCATAGTAACGCTTGTTGTGTGAAAGAAATTTGGTAATCTCGAACTTTTCACGGGCAAAGGATTTTACTGTACGTACACCCGCGAGATTCTCCTGCGCCACGGTGTTGAGTGTGGCATTTTCTTCACTGATGTCTTCGTAGACCTTGTCGAGCTTTTTTTCCATGAAAATCGCGATGGCTGCGACAATCGGCAGTGTAATCAGCGGAATCACGGCGAGTCTGGGCGATAAGCGGAAGATACAGAACAGAATCATCCCGGTATGGATGATGACTTCCAAAACCAGCATGCTGACATAGCTCAATCCGTCCCAGATACGATCCACGTCATCCTTGACGCGGGACATCAGTTCACCGGTGTTGGTTTTGTCAAAAAATCCGACAGAAAGTTTCTGTACATGGTGAAACAAATCTCTTCGGATGTTGTTGGTAATCTTGGACGAGGCACAGTCAAAGTTATATTCCTTAATATAGCCAAAGACACAGCGTCCGACACCGATGCCGGCAATGCCGGTGAGCAGCCACGGTAACAAGGACCATTCGCCGTTACCGAGAACGTCATCAATCAGCCGCTTGGTAATCTGCGGACTGAGCATATCAAGTCCGACCTGAATAATCAGGCAGGCAATGGACAGTA
>JAZSIB010000177.1:0-4542 GCA_045533585.1 Lachnospiraceae bacterium
CCATCGCAACATCATAAATACCATCCACAACCTGGAATACATAATCGAACAACTTAGAACCAACACCGGAAGTCGTCAGGATGTTCTGCAAAGCAACTGACACACCATTCATGCTACCGCTGTCTTCAATAACGGTCTGAAGACTGGATAACAGTGCATTGTTATACTCTACACCGATTACAACACCGGATGACATGATAACCGGCAGGAAGAAGATGGAACGGACAAATGCACGTCCACGAAACTTCTGATTCAGGATCAATGCCGTAAAAAAACTGAATACGATAATTGCTACCGAATACAGTGCCAAACGGCCAATACCCTCGGTTACCATACGGGAGAATTCAATATCTTTCATAAATGCAGTCATATAGTTTTCCAAACCGATCCACTTCTTTGTAACCGGGGAAGTACTAAGGTCTACTGCGGTAAAACTCATATACAACGAATCAAAGAACGGTCGAACCATGAATACCAGGAAACCAATGATGAATGGTAAGATAAATAAGTATCCGGATATCGCTTTTCTTCTTTGAAGACCACTATATTTACTACGTTTCTTCATAATAAATCCTTTCTCTCACTTATTTTCTGAGTGTTATCGCACAACCTTATAGTCTCTGGCTGCTACACTCACACCATCCGCTGTAACATCGGCGAAATCATAGTTGACATACACTTTCGTGCCGTCTTCGTAAGTAGTGCATACTACCTTATCCGTCAAATACTCATGACCAACAATTCTCTGTGAGAATACATGTCCAAGTTCTGCATTATAACGGTTATACTCTGCAAGAACTCTCTCACTCCAGTCAGCTACATTTGCACCGAAATATTCGGTATAGAATGTGTTCTGAAGCGTAAATGCTGTCTCATCCATCAATGTGAACGCAAGACCTGCACCATACTCTGCAGAACGGAGCAACTCATCCTGATAGTTCTGTGTCAGGTTGAGTGGTTCACCAACATAGTTGACATAGCCATGAACTGCAATCTGATAGAACGGAACCGTCTTATCAATGATGCCGTATACCGTACCTTCCATATCCATGTTGGTAATCATATCGGCATATGCTACTGCATAGTCATTACCGACATTAACCATAATCTTCTCGCCGGCATCTGCCATCGCCTTCAAACGTGACTCTTGTGCAAGCATTTCTTTGTAACGACTCTGACGTTCGTTACGGGTGAAGTCAGAAGATAATTCATAACCCATGTTTTCGAATGCTACACCTGCACCGTACTCGGCTGCTGCTGCACGAAGGTTCTCATACATTTCTCCGCGAAGGTCTGCCTTCAGCAGATAGAAAGCATCAAACCAGGTCGACTTATCAAAGGTAATGGTATCGTACTCCAGAAGTTCAACTTTCTTACGGCTCAGGAAGCGCGCGGAATCGCGGAACACCAGGAAACCATCTAAAACATTGCTGTTATAAGAGTAGTCTGTAACACCGTTCAGATAGAAGTCAATGCCTTTATCCTTTGCGTTGTTAACCAACTGCTGTAACTCTTTTTCACTACCAAGATCTTTTACAACCTTAACGCGATTCAATACTTCCTGACGTACACCGCCGTTTGCCCAACCGGTCAGCTTGACGGACATGTTCTTCATGCCGCCGTTGTACATCGTATCAATGATACTCTGCGCTTCTGTAAAGTTCGTTAACTCAAGCGGTCTGCTGAGCGGTACACCGAGTACATGCTTTACTTTATCGATTGCACCAACAATCTCAACTGCAACCGGTGCCTCGGTATCGGTATTCTTTGTAAAATAGGAACCGTACTTATTCACAAGGTATGCATTGTAGTCATTTGCCATATCAACATAACTACCGGAATTGATGAAAGAATATCTCTGAACGATGCCCTCATCCTGTGGAAGCTCCGGAAGATATACAAACAATCTTCCCTGCATACGGTCTGTCATCTCATATGCTTCACGAGTCAACAACGTATACTCTGCACTGGCTGCATTGAAGCTGCTGAGTTTCTGGCTGACATCTGCCTTTATCGCTGCATAAGGTGCTGCGCCTTCAATCATACACAAGAAAGAATCTGTGTTGTGCGATACACCAAACGCCGCAAAGCTTGCTCTGGTCTCGTTAACCAAGGAAGTTCTGTCCTGTGCCATATCCCAACCGTATACATTCGCATAATATACGCCTTGCTTAGTTCTGCCGTTATTGAAGTTGATTAACGCTCCGCCACCTTCCGGCATCAGCATAAATCCTTCGTCCTGTAAACCACCTGCTCCAAAGTACGGGAGCACGTCAATCTTATATACCGGATTGTCTTTCTTGTATTCAAAAGAGTTGAACGGTACTTCTACCACAAGATCATTGCCATCCAAACGATAAATCATGGATACGTTGAATACCGGCTTATCGCTGGACGCTTCGCCTGCATCCAACTCTTTATCTACCTGATATTCTTCATAAGTATAGCCAATCGCTTCAAAATACTGCTCGAGCTTATTCTTAACACGCAACGTGGTGTTATCACGAAGCGCATAGATTACATTATCCGCGAAGATTGGATAACGAGCAAGAAGTTCTTCCTTGTTGTCTTTTTTGCCAAGCTTGTTAATGTCATACTTCTTATAATTATCCTTGAGATCTCTCTGCTGAGATTTTTCAAGCATATTATAATACTGATTGTAACGTTCTTCCGTCAATACCGGCGGAATAACAAACTCACGTTCAACATCACCGACAGTATAGTTTACACGGATGGTGTCACCTTCCGGTATAATCTCATAAATCTGATTTTCCATACCATAACGGTAATTGTCATAAACAGTATCTGTACCATTGTCCGTACTGTGTGTCAGAATCAAGGTGGACTGCATCTCGCCCTTCTTAGCCGGGTTCGCTTTTGCATCTTCCTTTGCTCCTTCCGGGTTAGAACGCCACACTTTACCGGTTTCTTTTACCGTCACAGTAAACTGACTGGTCGCTGCATCCATTGTGAATAACAGGTCATCATTCTCCAGTACATACTCTGTCTCTTCTCCGTCAAAACCATTCAGACGGATAATCTCCTCAACTTCCTCGGTAGCTTCATAATTCTTAATAACAACTACTGCAACTGCTACCAAAGCCAGAACGATCATCGGAGCTATCAATGATTTTAATCTGTCAATCAGAGCTTTCTTAAACTCCGCTCTTCTTACTTCCTTACTTTTTCTCATATCAACCTCCGCCTAGACTCTGAAGAGAATCTCTTTTACTATGGACACAAAGTATGCAATACCGGAGCTGATCATACTGAAGAATAACATAAGTATGAACACAATAACCAACATCGCAAAGATTGATGCCACAGTAAACAGAATCGTCTTACTGATGGTGTACTCATGGATCTGCATCATGGCAAGGACAACCCACACTGCAGCCCATATCAGCGCAAACGCGGCAAGTATGCTATAGAAAGAACCTTCGTCCTCCGTTACCACATTACTTACCAACATCAACGGAATGTTAATTACCGGATACGGAAGGAATGCATAACAGGTTGCCATATACACCTGACCCAATCTTCCTTTGCCGTCAAACAAAGTCGTAAGACTCCAGTTGCCGACACACCACATTGCAAGCGGGAATACAATACTTGCAATATACAGGAAGATGTTAATATCCTGCCAATACACCTTCATGAACAAGAAGCTCGTAAAACGAAGAGTGGCAAGTCTGGTCAGAACCGTTGCAATCAAAATCGTATTTGCAACTGCCATCGAACCACGTTTCTCGTGAGTCAAATCCCAGAAGCCGTCCAACGGATGCGTCAAACAATAAAACGCAAACTTTAACGACTTAAAATAATTCTTATATGTTTCTTTTTTCTTCAATGAAGCTAACATGTCTGCCTCCGTAATCTTACTTTATAAAGATCTCTGCTCGATCAATTTCATATTTGATTGCTTTAATTCTACCAATAATCAACGGCAGACATAACACAAGAAATGCTGCTGCAATTACAAGGCCGATGTTATCTTCTACCCATTCTTTACGATACTGCTTGAATGCTCTGGAGTAATTATCTTCATCGTATTTCAACTTGAAATACTCCATTGCTTCCTTATACTTCTTCTCCTGGAACAATGCTCTACCGATACCGATATATGCAAGGTCATAGTTACCATTCAGCTCCATAACCTCTCTCCATGTATTACCGGACTCTGTATAGAAACCACTCTGGAACTCTTCAATCGCACGGTATACCAAAGCACCAAACTCGGTCGGAGTAAACACAGTCAAACTGGACGCAGAAGAGTCAAGAACCAACAAGTCGTGTCCCACATGATCGATTGCACTTGCATAACGGAAACAACCTTCTACGGTACCACCGCCACCAAAAGCAAACAACATACGGCCCTGCTCATCATATGCGAACAATCTGCCACGGTTACGGTCAAGCGCTACGTAAACATCGTTTTCTAATGCAGTAACATCAGCAAACTTAGAAGAACCAATATAACCTTCGGTCTCGCCATAATACAAATCACCAATGATGTCGAACTCGCCATTACGAATCAGGATA
>JAZSIB010000065.1:0-9008 GCA_045533585.1 Lachnospiraceae bacterium
AGTGCGTCAATCTTCTTACGCGGCATCTCTGCCTGTCCCGGTACGGTAATACCGCGAACGGAACCGCCGTTTGCAATCGCTCCGGTAAATACGGAGAAACCACAATCCTTCACCACATCACTTACATCACAAAGCTCCATACCAAAACGAGTATCCGGCTTGTCGGAACCGAAGCGGTCCATCGCTTCCTGCCAGGTCATACGCGGAATCGGAAGCTGTACATCCACACCGATGCACTCCTTCATCAGCTTCGCGATCAGACGCTCATTTACGTCGATGACATCATCTACATCCACAAAAGAAAGTTCCATGTCAATCTGCGTAAACTCCGGCTGACGGTCAGCACGCAGGTCTTCATCACGGAAACACTTTGCAATCTGGAAATAACGGTCATAACCGGACACCATCAAAAGCTGCTTGAACAACTGCGGCGACTGCGGCAATGCATAGAAGGTACCCGGATGTACACGGCTCGGTACAAGATAGTCTCTTGCGCCCTCCGGGGTACTCTTATTCAAAATCGGAGTCTCAATCTCAAGGAATCCTTCCTCTGCAAGGAACTGACGGGTCAGAGTTGCCGCCTTACTTCTTAAGATGAGGTTCTTCTGGATATCCGGTCTTCTAAGATCCAGATAACGATACTTCAGACGAAGTTCTTCCTTTGTCTTGGAATCCTCTTCAATCGGGAACGGCGGTACTTCAGACTCCGACAGGATGCGAAGTTCATCTGCAAGAATCTCGATAGCACCGGTCGCAAGGTTCTCATTCACTGCACCGGAACGTGCTGCCACCTTACCGACAACTGCGATTACGAATTCGCTACGAAGTTTCGCTGCTTTCTCAAAGTCAGCCGCATTCGTCTTGCCCTCTTCAAAGATAATCTGTAACAGACCGGAACGGTCTCTCAAATCCGTAAAGATAATACTTCCTTTATTTCTGCTCTTCTGTACCCAGCCCATTACGGTAACGGTCTCGCCGATGTTAGCAACACCAAGCTCAGTACAGCGATGTGTTCTTTTTAAGCCTTTCATGGATTCAGCCATTGAAATTTCCTCCATTCTGATTGCGATGCATTTACGTACTTGCAACGCGATGCCGATAGTCTTTCACAAACAAAAATATCTTACTCTTTCTATCATAAAAATGCAACCGTAAATTACCCTATATTTTGCAAAAATAAACCGGTTGAATTTTCCTGTAAAAACTGAGGTCGTCGTGCTATCATCTCGTCGATACGGTCGATGTAGTGATTTACATTTTTCACATTCTCCACACGCTCGATGCGGATGCCTTCTGCGGGGTCGCTGCCCTGGTATACGAATTTAGTGGAACCGCCTGCGCCAAGTGCTAAGATTGTCTGCTTTTCTTCCATAATCAGGATGTTGTACAAACATTCTTTGCCGGGTCTTGCATACCCTACATTTTCGAGGTTTTCTGTCATGTTTTTTTGGCGGTACAGGTAGTACGGCTCGTATCCATGCGAAGCTGCATACTCCGAAGTTAATGTAAGCATCTTCGGTACATCCTCTGCTCCGATATCGCGGAACTTCTGTCCTTCGATATTGAGTCGCGCAGCCCGCTTCAAGGCAAGCGTATGCACAGTAAGACTGTCCGGATTCAGCTTCTCTATCTCGGATAAAGTATACGCAACCTCTTCCGGCGTCTCCCCGCTTAAGCCCAGTATCATATCCATGTTGATGTTATCGTGTCCGCATTCTCGCGCCATGCGGAATGCTTCTACGACCTGTTCTGCTGTATGACGGCGTCCGATGGCCTCGAGCGTCTTATCATTCATCGTCTGCGGATTGATGGAAATGCGGTCTACACCAAGTTCCTTCAACACGCGCAACTTCTCCGGTGTTACGCTGTCCGGTCGTCCCGCCTCTACCGTGAACTCCACGCAGGAAGATAAATCAAAGCGACTTTTTACGCGAGTAATCACACGCTCCAACTGTTCCGGCGATAAAGTGGTTGGTGTTCCTCCTCCGATATAAACCGTGTGCAACGGACGGTCCGGGAAGATCGTGCTTGCTGCATCAATCTCCTTCTCCAACGCATCGAGATACGGCTCCACCCACTGTCCAAAGCCCTTCAACGGAAATGAAGTAAACGAACAGTAGTGACAGGTCGTCGGGCAGAAGGGAATGCCAAGATACAGGCTGTAGCCGTTCTTATAATCAATCTTCTCTAATAATCTTCTCTCATTCTCTGCTACACGGAGACTGACCTCAATCTTCTCCCCGGAGCAGAGATACTCATCCCTCATATGCTCCCGGATGACGTTCTCCTCTTCGCCATCTTCCAACATCTCAACGACCAATTTGGTCGGTCTTACACCAGTAAGGATGCCCCATGGCAGGGTCTTGCCCGTCTCCTGCGACAGGATGCGGTATACGGCACGTCCAAGCTGATTACGATAATACTTCCGCCGATTTGCTTCGGAACCGTCCGTAGCATTTTCTTCAGTGCTGCCACTGTCCGTTCCCGTTGTAGGAAACACCTTCTCCTCCGCAAACTGCGTTACCACACCATCCTTGATAAATGCCACGTGAAAACGTTCTGCTCCGGTATGTATCACACAGCCATACTCCACTTCGTACGGCTCCGTATAAATGTCCTCTTCTCCCTCGCGGGTACAATACAGAAGCTTCCCTTCCGTTACCACCGGCCAGGCAAGCTCCTCATCCAACTCTTCTATTTTTGTCTCAGGCGGGTCATTTTGAAAAAACGACTTCACCAAGGGTTTCAGCTCCTGCTCAAAGCGATCGCCTACCAATATCAGTTCCATATATTACCTCTGTTTTACAAAACAATAATAACCGTTCTTTCTCCTTAAGTTTCCGCAACCGAAAAAGGACTGATTTGACACAGCAATATCACATAATGCACTGTTGAAAAGACCTGTTTGCAGAAAATGTGTGGCAATGGCGGGCACTCGTGTCCGAAAGTGACACGCATTTTCAAAAACGGTCTCTTTCACCAGTGTGTGAGTGATATGCTGTGCTAAATCAGTCCATTTGCCATATGAAATGCGGAAACTCTAATGCACGTAAGGATTATTCTCTTTTTCATATCCGATGCTCGTCTTCGGACCGTGTCCCGGATATACCGTAACCTCATCCGGAAGCACATACAGCCGCTCCTTAATCGAGCGCATCAATGTCCGCTCGTTTCCGGTATGAAAATCAGACCGTCCGACCGACTCGAAAAACAGCGTATCCCCACTGAACACCGCCTGTTCCTTCTCAGCATAATAGCAAACACCGCCAACGGTATGCCCCGGAGTTGCAATTACGGTAAATTCCGTCTTGCCAAGCTGCAGCTTCTGCCCGTCCTTCAACAGACGGTCGGCGATCACACTTACTTCCCTCCGGAACGCTGCCGACTCATTCAGTACCGGACTTGCCAGAAGTTCCGCCTCTTGCTCTCCGCAGTAAATCGGCACATGGTACTTTGCCGCCAGCTCCGTCACCGCATACACATGGTCAAAGTGCCCATGCGTAATCAGAATCCCCTTTAACCTTACATCCTCTTTCTCTATCAGATGCGCAAGCTCGTCCGTCCGGTCTGCCGGGTCAATCAAAAAAGCTTCCCTGCTTTCTTCGTCTGCTACCAGATAGCAATTCGTCCGCAACAGACCAATCTCCGCTATAATTATCTTCATTCTATCCATAAACCTTTTTCGCTTTCGGTTAGCATAACAAACACTTATCCGTCCTAGGCACTTTCTCGCATCAGCCCGTCTTACGCTTCATATCCGTCACGCCTTCAATGTTGCGAAGTTTTGCCATAATTGTGTTCATCTGCTCGGTACTGTTAACCTCGAAGCCAACATCAATCGTTGCCGTGCCCTGCTTGCTGGTACGTGCACTTAAGGACACCAGCTCTACCTTATTCTCCGTAAAGATACGCGATACATCTACGATGATTCCGTTACGGTTGTGTGCAAAGATAGTCCACTCTGCAAAGTAGTTTTCTTTTCCGCTTTGCTCCGGTGTCAGGTTCCACTCTGCTTCGATCAGGCGTACTCGGTCACCTTCCGGCAGATTGATAATATTGATACAGTCCGTACGGTGCAGCGATACACCGCGTCCTCTGGTTACAAAGCCGACAATCTCGTCACCCGGAACCGGAGAACAGCACTTAGAGAAATGCACCGCAACATCATCGATACCCTGTACCACGCTGCTGCCCTTCTTGCCGACACCGCTTCTACGGTCTAAGATGACGCCGGAGATGGACTCAATAACTTCCTCGTCGGTGATATCGCGCTTGTTCTTGCGCTCGTATTCTTCTAACAGCTTATTGATAATCTGACCTTCTCTAAGTCCTCCGCGGCCCACGGCTGCCAACAGGGAATCCCAATCGTGGAAGCCGTATTTTCGCATGCAGGCTTCCATGAATTCCGGTTTCTTCAGGTCAGACAACTGCAAGCCTTTCGTCTTGCAATAGTTGATCAGCAGTTCCCTGCCACGCTGTATGTTGTCTTCCTTTAATTCTTCTTTGAACCACTGGTTAATCTTGTTCTTCGCCTGGGTACTCTTTACAATCTTCAACCAGTCGCGGCTCGGGCCCTTAGCATTCTGCGAGGTGATAATCTCTACACGGTCGCCGTTCTGAATCACATAATCAATCGGAACCTGCTTACCATTGACACGCGCACCAATCATGCGGTTGCCGACCGCACTATGTACGCTATAGGCAAAGTCAACCGGATTCGAACCGGCAGGAAGATTCTTCACATCCCCGTTCGGAGTAAAACAAAAGATGCTGTCAGAGAACAGGTCAAAATCGTTCTTTAAAAGGCTTAAGAACTCTTTGTTATCTGACAGGTCTCTCTGCCACTCCAACACTTCCCTCAGCCAGTTGAGCTTTTCGCCTTCGGTATCGGTGGTTACCTTACCGTCCTGTTTTTCCTTGTACTTCCAATGCGCAGCGATACCGTATTCTGCCGTACGGTGCATTTCCAAGGTACGGATCTGAATCTCGAATGGCTTGCCGCTCGGTCCGATCAGTGTCGTATGGAGAGACTGATACATGTTCGGCTTTGGCATCGCAATGTAGTCCTTAAAACGCCCCGGAATCGGCTTATACATCTCATGGATGACACCGAGTGCCGCATAACAGTCTTTTACGGTATCTACCAGAATACGAACCGCAAACAGATCATAAATCTGCTCTAACTCCTTGTTCTGGTTCACCATCTTCTTATAGATACTGAAGAAGTGCTTTACACGACCGTCCATCTTGGCTTCAATTCCGGCTTCCCGGATGTGATTCCCCACTTCTTCCACAATCTGTGCGATGAATTCCTCACGCTCTTCTTTGTTCGACGCAAGTTTTACATTCAAATCATGATATACATCCGGATACAAATAGCGCATGGCAAGATCGTCCATCTCAACCTTAATCTTAGAAATACCAAGACGCTGTGCAATCGGCGCATAGATTTCAAGCGTTTCTCTGGACTTTGATATCTGTTTTGCAGGAGTCTGGTACTCCATCGTACGCATATTATGCAGACGATCCGCAAGCTTAATCAGGATAACACGGATGTCCTTTGCCATCGCAAGAAACATCTTACGCAGGTTCTCTGCCTGTATCTCTATCTTATCTGTGGAATAATTGAGCTGTGTCAGCTTAGTAACACCATCTACCAAAAGTGTCACTTCTTCACCGAACTCTTCCGTCATCTCTTCTGCCGTCATGGCAGTATCCTCGATCACATCATGCAGAATTCCTGCTACAATGGTTTCCTTATCAAGTTCCAGTTCGCCTAAGATAATCGCAACACAAAGCGGGTGGATAATATACGGTTCACCGGATTTACGAAGCTGTCCCCTGTGTGCCTCATCTGCCACCTTATATGCTTTTTCGATTGTAGACAAATCTGTTATCGGTCTGTATTTGCGTATCGTTTCTACCAGCTGTTCATATAAAACAGCCGGTTCCACAAACGCTTTGCGTTCTGCACTGTCCATTGCTTTTTTATCTTCCATACGCTTACTTCCTGTCTCTTGTTGTTCTTAACAGTCGTATATTATTTACCCGGATAATGAATCGCTGCTTCCACGTCATATCCTTGCAGACGGTCTCTTCCCTTCAGACCCTCCAGCTCCATCAGGAAAACAATCTTAACCACTTCACCACCAAGTTGCTCTACCATCTTCGTAATTGCTTCAATGGTACCACCGGTTGCAATCAGGTCATCCACGATAACTACCTTCTGTCCGGGTAAGATAGCATCCTTATGCATCTCTACAATTGCCGTACCATACTCGAGCTCATACTCCTGCTTAATGGTCTCACAAGGCAGCTTGCCTTTTTTACGTACCGGTACAAAGGACTTGTTCAGATTATACGCAATCGGAACACCAAAAATAAAACCTCTGGATTCCGGTCCGACTACCACATCAAACTCTAAGTCTTCTACCATGCCCTGCAATGCATCAATAGCTGCATGCAGACCATCCTTATCCTGAATCACACTTGTTACATCACGAAACATAATACCCGGTTCGGGAAAATCCGGTATTGTTCTTACGTATTCTTCCAGCTTTTTCATTCTGTTTCCTCCCACTCTCGGTTTTGTTTATCAAATCTCCGTGCTTTCCATACCGGCATCGTGCTGATTGAACTTTGCCAGCAGATCGTTAATCGGTTCCTTATCCAGTCTGGACATAATGAGTGCCCGTTCTTCTGTCAGAACAGACGGTCTTGTATGATTCTTCAGATACGCCTGTGCCGTAGTTGCATCCATATAGTTAAAATCATCCTTAACAGCCTCCCAGAGACGTTCGCCCTTCTCCGTATTAATGATTATGGAACTTACTCCACGCAGGTTATATACCTCTGCTGCCACTTCCTCCGGTCCGTGATAGTCACCAATCGTTACATCTGCCACACGATTTTTTCCTGCATACTGACAACGATAACAACTCATGCGGAAAATATAATTCTTCAGGAATGCATTCATATAGTTGTTATGACGTCCACGCACGGAAAACGGTTCGCGATTCTCAAACGAAAAGGTAAGCTGAAAATCTGACTGCCTCCAACTTATCTTCTTATCCCGGAAATTCACTGCCTTTACTTTCGCTTTCAGTTTTCTTCCGATATGCTTAATATATGCTTCGTATATCTTCGGTGATGCTCCGCCGTGGCATAATACTTCACATTGGGTCAGATTATCATACTCTTTGTTAAGATACGCCCGCAGTGCGGCATTCTCACACGGAAGCCCACTGTAAAGTACTTCACGCCCTGCCTCCAGATATTCCTTCACCTTCGGGAACATATGGGCAAACTCACTCTTAACATACTTTGAGCCTGACAAACGGTGTGCCTCTTCCAGAGTCTGCGCCTCAATACTTACCACGCGTGCATCCTCATCAAAAGCGGCACCAAACACAACGCCTTGCTTTTCTTCGATGAAATACCGTACAAAACTACGGAATGCTCCGCCGGAAGTACTTTTTTCTCTCTGTTCTTCCGACTTACAGCTTGCGATCTTGGCAAACGGAAATCTGGTCTGGTCTACAGACTCACGTTTTCTTGCAAACTGTTTCTTTTTATTTGCAATACAACGCTTCTTGCAGATACCGCAATTTACACAAAGGCTCGCATCCGTCTTCGGATAATAAAATCCTTCCTCGTTCTTCTCCATCGTGATGGCACCCTTCGGACATACTTCCTGACATACAAAACAGCCATAGCAGTTTGTCATGCGCAGTTCTGTCGGTGCATCTACAAAACGTACCAGTCCGAGAATTGACTCCAGAATACGATAGCTCTTATAACGCTCCCTGTTCAGGGTTCTGACTGCCATCGGAATTGCTGCCTTTACCTTTTTTTGCTCTTCTTCGCTTTTCGGATAAAAATTCTCTGTTACCTGTAGATTATACTTTTCTACAAAATCCTTTAATTCCTCATTCTGTGCGGTCAACGCAGTAAATGGAATTCCCCGTTCCAGTGCCAGACCTGCAATTACAGCAGAATCTGTAATAATATGCTTTGCACTCATCAGATTGCCGTAAAAACGTTCCAGACTCTCTGTTGAATACATTCTGGTATACTGCGTTGCATATTCCTTCAATTCTTCATTGATGGCAAGACGCATTTCATTTCCTCTCGCCATCTTCCGTGCCGCCTCAATGGTCGCTTCATCCATCTTTGATGCATACAGAAGGATATATGGTTTTCCTCTTGATACCGTCTGTGGAAGTGCTGCACTTCCATAATGCGTCGATTCCGCAAGAAGATAAGGATTCAATATCATCTGAGTATCTTCTTCGCGAAGCTCATCAATCCTCTTTTTCATCTCCGGCTTCGTCGGAAGTACCGCATCATAGTATTTCAGGTCATACTGCTCTTCTTTTTTTCGAAAACGCCCACGCACTACTGTCCGGGACATTTCTTCCAGTCCGCATGCAATAACCTTTGCATCCTCATTTAATATCGTCTCCTGCTTCCTCATCTGCTCCACATGCGGGCAGGTCAGATTGCGTCCGATGGACAAACAAACATCCAGCTTTCGTTTTCCTACCTGAAAAGACTGCTGCGTATAGTAAGGATGATACGATACCGGTAGCTTCAGATAATTCTCATCTCCCTGCTTTTCACAGATCAGACGTACATAAATACGATACATACTGAGCCACAGATACGTTCCCCACATCTGAAAACGCGTCTCCAGGTCTGCATGTTCAAAATCCGTCGTTACACCGACTGCAATATCATTAAAACAAGTCATATAAACCATGCCTTTCCAACACCTGCAGGCATCCAACCACAGGTACAAATTCTAATAAGCCCTAAACCTTGTCCTTGGGCAGATAGGCTCTTACAAAAATACCTTCTGCACGGTAATCCTCTTCGAGTAACTGTCCATACTTTCGAATCACCTGCAATTTTCCTGCCTCCGCATAAGGAAGCAGCTGTTCTATATATACCTTTTGTTCTTTCAAAAGCTCTTCTATCGTCTGTAGCAGCGCATCTACCCCGTCACC
>JAZSIB010000097.1:0-12697 GCA_045533585.1 Lachnospiraceae bacterium
ACACAAAACAAGACTTGATTCAAAATTTAAAAGATATGGGACTTAGTCCGACAGATGCTCTTATGGTGCATTCGTCTATGAAGTCTATCGGTCCGGTGGAAGGTGGTGCGGATACGGTTGTGGATGCGTTCATGGAATACTTAAAAGACGGTTTGTTCATGACGCCGACGCATACCTGGGCACAGATGGGGGCACAGTACGCAACCTTTGACCCGGCGACGGAACCGGCGTGTGTCGGCATTATCCCGAATATTTTCCGCCAACGGGAAGGCGTGGTACGTTCTCTGCATCCGACACACAGCATTGCGGCATACGGACCGCAAGCGGCTGAGTACATAAAAGGTGAGGAGAATGCGACCTCTCCCTGCCCGCCCGGAGGGTGCTGGGACCGATTGAAGGATATCGGAGCGAAGATATTGCTGCTTGGTGTGACACACACCCGGAACACTTACATTCACAGTGTGGATGAGGTGATGAACATCTCGGACCGTCTGACGGACGAACCTACACTCATGCATATTGTAATGCCGGACGGGAGTTTGAAGGATGTGCAGATGTACCGGCATTTTAACAAGGCAACGGGAACGGGGTATTTCTCAGAGCAGTTCGACAAGATGAAGCAGGCGTTCTACGACACAGGCGCAGCAAAGCCGGTGAAGTTCGGGGATGCAGATTGTATCCTGTGTGATGCGAAGAAGATATATGAGACCTGTGTAAAGCTGTTCTCGATTGAGGAGAATTGTGTGATTGACCGGGATGAGATTCCGGAGGAATGGTGGAAAGAGTAGAAGTTTTGGAATACAGGTAAAAACTGTGATGTGACAGTAAAAAAGAAAAGGAGAAAGATTGTAAAGATGAGGAAAAGAAACGTGAAAAGAATTGTAGTGTTCTGTCTTATGCTAAGTTTGCTGCTTGGCCTTACAGGTTGTGGTGAAAGCAAGGTGGAAGTATTGGCGCTGGAAAATCTGGTACAGGAAAGTGATGAGAAGATTACGTTTACCTGTGATGGCGTGGACCGTTATTGTTTGTTAAAGTTTCCGGAGCAGACGGAAGGCGCTCCGTTGGTTCTCATGCTGCACGGACATGGAGAATCACCGGAGCGGATGTGTGATACAACACGTTTTGAAGAGAAAGCGAATGAACTGGGGTATGGGGTCGTATATGTCAGCGGCTCAGTAAACGCCGGCGACCCGTTGAAAGTATTGGGCTGGAATTCCGGGGTGTTTTCCGAGGGAAACAGGGATGTAGAATTCCTGGTGTCTCTGGCGCAGTATCTGCAGAAGACCTATTCGTTCGATGCGGAGCGCACCTATGCGGCAGGATTCAGCAATGGTGCATTTATGACTCACCGTCTTGCAATGGATGCTTCAGATACGTTTTCCGCTGTAGTCAGCGTGGCGGGAAAGATGCCGAAAGCAGTGTGGGAGAGACGCAGCGAGAAGAACGATGTGAGCGTGCTTCAGATTACCGGTGAGAAGGATGACGTGGTGGCAAAGCACAGTGATGGAAGCGCGAAGTATTCCATTGACCCGGCGATTGAAGATGTTATGGAGTATTGGGCAACGTCGAACGGTCTGAAACTTACGGAGACGGTTGCAGCAGGAGAAAGAGGAGAGTTGACGAAGTACGATGGCAAGAAGGCGAAGGTGTGGCATCTGTTTATAAAGGATGCACGCCATTCTTGGTATTCGCAGAAGATAAACAAGGTAGAGACGAATGATGTGATTCTTGAGTTTTTTGAGAGTTTGAAGTAAAAAGTTTTTTGCGGCAAGATTGACAAAAGATAAGAATCGTGATAGCATGAAATTGATATGATAGTAGACGATATGTCTGATCCACGCTTGATAGGGAAAATTCCTTATCAAGCGTTTTTTATTTTGCTGAAGGAGGAGATAGTTATGAAGTATTTCAGAGTGCATGAGGCAGACATTGCGTACATAACGCAGCAACCGCGCGGCATCTTTACCGTGGTCGGAAAACTGGTGGATAACAAGGTTACGACGGAAGAAGAGGCTGCAGAGTACTGGAAAAACCGCGAATATTTTGAGCGGGTACTCCCCGTTCCGCCGTTTTATGAGCAGGGGAATCCGGACAGAGCTGTTACATGGTTCAAGGGGACGGAGGAAGGAATGCGCATCTATGAAGAGATGAGCTTTTATCGGGCGATGGCTGCAAAATACGGTGTGCAGTTATATATGTCGGAATGCGATGCGTTGCCGGGAGAGGTAATCTATGAGGATGACTATCAGATTGCGATAAAGAATCCGAAGTCAGATGTGAAGGTGTTGACGAGAGAAATCTGATTGTGTAATAGCTTGAGTTTCCGCTGTTTTTTCTGTTGCAAAAAATGCGGAAACTCAAGAGCAAAAGAGGTAGCTACTTTTTTTATTTGGTGTATAATGAAATGCAGAACGAATAGAAAGAGGAAACAACATGAATTTGCTTAACATAGAGAACCTGACAAAGTCTTATACGGAGCGGAAGTTATTTGACGGTGCATCGTTTTCCTTACAGGAAGGCGAGAAGGTAGGGGTCATTGGAATCAACGGGACCGGAAAGACCACCTTGCTGCGAATGATTATGGGTGAGGAAGAAACGGACGAAGGAACGATTACGATTGCTAATCATGTGGTGCTTCGTTATCTGCCACAGCATCCGGGGTTTGCACCGGAGAAAAGCAGTCTGGACTGTGTTCTTGAGGGAAATGTGACAGAGGAAAACCGTTGGTCCATAGAGAGTGAAGCAAAAGCAATGATGACACGCCTCGGGATAAAAGATTATATGCAACCGGCAGGACAACTGTCCGGCGGACAGCGAAAACGCCTTGCACTTATTTCGGTATTACTTTCCCCGGCAGACATTCTGTTGTTGGACGAGCCGACAAACCATCTGGATAACGATATGGCAGACTGGCTGGAAGACTATCTGAAGAAGTGGAGAGGGTCGCTTATTATGGTAACCCATGACCGATATTTTCTGGATAGTGTGACGAACCGGATTGTTGAAATTGACAAAGGGAAAATCTATAGTTATCAGACCAATTATTCGGGATACTTGGAACTAAAAACCCAGCGTCAGGAAATGGAACTGGCAAGTGAAAGAAAGCGTCAGTCCATTTTGCGCGTAGAACTGGAATGGATACAGAGAGGTGCAAGGGCGCGTTCTACAAAGCAGAAAGCACATATTCAGCGTTATGAGGAGTTAAGAGATCGTCAGGCTCCGGTGCAGGATTCGCAGGTGGAATTAAGTTCAATTTCTACAAGACTAGGAAAAACCACGGTAGAGTTGGAACAAATCTGCAAAGCATATGGGGGGAAAACGCTGATTAAGGATTTCTCCTATAACTTTGTGAAAGGGGATCGCGTTGGTTTTATTGGGCCGAACGGTTGCGGAAAATCCACGCTGATGAAAATGATTGCTGGGATGATTTTGCCGGATTCCGGACTGGTTTCCGTCGGTCAGACCGTTAAGATGGGGTATTACGCACAGGAAATTGCAGCCGAAAAGGTGGAGGAGGAAACGGAAGTTGACTTATCCTATATGGACCCGAAACAAAAAGTGATTGATTATGTGAAGGATACCGCAGAATACATTCAAACAACCGAAGGGAGTATCTCCGCCTCTGCTATGTTGGAACGGTTTTTGTTTCCACCGGACAAGCAGTATAGTCCGATTGGTAAACTGTCCGGCGGAGAAAAGAAAAGGTTGAATCTGCTTCGTGTGTTGGCGACTTCCCCGAATTTTATTCTATTGGATGAGCCTACGAATGGCTTTGATATTGCGACATTAACGATACTGGAAGATTATCTGGACCGCTATGAGGGAATTGTTGTTACCGTGTCTCATGACAGATATTTTCTTGACAGAACCATGAAACGTATTTTTGCTTTTGAAGAAAATGGGAAGTTGAAACAATATGAAGGTGGTTATACCGATTATTCCTTGAAGAAATTAGCAGAGAAAGAGGCGCAGGAAGCGGAACAGGTCAAGAAAGCAGGCAATGCATCCAAGCCGGATACGCAGCAGGAGCAGAAAGGACAGCGTACGCGCGGTCCGCAGAAATTAAAGTTTACTTATCAGGAACAGAAAGATTATGAAAGTATTGAAGGTGAGATTGCCGCACTGGAAGAAAAAATAGAAACGCTTGAACGTGAAATGGCTGCAGCATCAACCGACTTTGTAAAATTGAATCAGGTAATGGCTGACAAAGAAGCGGCAGAGAGTCTGTTGGAAGAAAAGATGGATCGGTGGATGTATTTAGAAGAATTAGCCGCGAAAATTGCAGAACAGTAGAGAGGTGAAGATAGGAGCTTGACATTCTATGGCAAAAGCAGTAGAATGAAGCTCCTTTCCTTATTGGGACAGGAATTGAATAACCATCGGTATTTGACTGGCAAAATCCAGCAAAGCGTGGCCGACTCGGCAAGATATGAAAGTATAACTACCAAGAGGTGAGCGAGATGATTACGATGGAACATGTCTGCAAATCTTACAAGATTGCAAAAAGAAACGCAGGGTTCAAGGAAGCCTGCAAGTCCCTGTTTCGCAGGGAAACAGAAGAAATCCGGGCGCTGTCCGATGTCAGTTTTCAGATTGACGACGGTGAGATGGTCGGATATATCGGTCCGAACGGTGCCGGAAAAAGTTCAACAATTAAAATTCTAAGCGGAATATTGGTCCCGGATTCGGGCAGCTGCATCATCGACGGGCGAAGCCCGTGGAAGGACCGCGTGGAGCATGTGCGGCAGATTGGTGTGGTATTCGGACAGCGTTCCCAGCTGTGGTGGGATATTCCGGTCATTGATTCTTTCGAATTACTGAAAGAAATCTATTCAATTGCAACCCCTGATTACAAACGAACATTGGAAGAGCTGACAGAACTCTTGCAACTGCAGGAGATTCTTCGCACGCCCACGCGTCAGTTGTCCCTCGGACAGAGGATGCGTTGTGAGATAGCGGCGTCACTGTTACATAATCCGAAGCTCTTGTTCCTCGACGAGCCGACCATCGGTCTGGATGCGGTGTCGAAGCTTGCGGTGCGCGAATTCATCAAGAAGCAGAATGCAGAGCACCGTACAACGGTTATCCTGACAACGCATGATATGCAGGATATCGAGGCAATCGCAAACCGTGTGATTCTGATTGGTAAAGGCAGGATTCTACTCGATGGCACGCTGGAGGATATGCGGAAGACGGTGCAGGAGACGGAAGAGCAATCTGCAGCAATGCGGGAAGCTGAGGCAGATGCAGCGGAGAAGGTTGCGACAACATCGGGAACAGAGCAGAGCGCGGATGATAAAGCGAAGGAAAATCTGGATCAGGTTGTTGCGCGACTGTACCGTCAACTGGATATCTTATAGGAAAGGAATAATGGATTATGATGAAGAAATATTTACTGTTTTTTCGCCTGCGCTTTTCCTGTGGTATCCAGTATCGTATGGCTGCGGTCAGTGCGCTGACCACGCAGGTAATCTGGGGACTCATGGAATGTCTGGCGTATAAAGTGTTATATGATTCGAATGTAATTGCTTTACCAATGGAGTATTCCGCGCTGGTGTCGTATATCTGGATGAAGGAAGCGTTCCTTGCCCTGTTTACGACCTGGGCATCGGATCGGGATTTATTCGGAATGATTATGGACGGTGGGATTGCGTATGAGATGTGCCGCCCGGTGTCGGTATACGGGATGTGGTTTTCGCGTACCGTCGGTGCGCGTACGTCGGAAGCATTGCTTCGCTGCGTGCCGGTATTGCTGGCGGCGGTGCTTATTCCGCATCCGTATAAAATCAGTGCACCGATAAGTGTATTTGCGTTCTTATTGTTTTTAGTGTCAATGGTTTTGGGGCTTGTGGTTACGACAGCGTTCTGCATGGTGATTTACATGCTGTGCTTTTTTACGCTTTCACCGCAGGGATGGCGTATCCTGTTCATGGGTGCGGTAGAGTTCCTGTCCGGTATGGTAATTCCGATTCCGTTTGTGCCGGAACCGTTTCGCACAATTATGGAGATACTGCCGTTTGCTGCGATGCAGAATGCTCCGTTCCGTATTTACAGCGGTGACATTGCGGGGACGGAACTCTTACAGGCGATGGGATTGCAGGTGTTTTGGGCGGTAGCGCTGATCTGGTGCGGCGTGCTGCTGCACCGGAAGGCGGAACGAAGAATTGTGATCCAAGGCGGTTAAAGCGTCGACAAGGTCGACGATTGTAAATTTCAAGGGTGAGTTATGATTGGTATAAGGAAAAATATTAAGTTATATATTAAGTTTGCGGGTATTGTACTAAAAAGTACGATGCAGTACAAGGCTTCGTTTGTGTTGCAGGTGATTGGGCGTTTTATCTTGGCGTTTAATGGGTTTGTCGGTATTTTCTTTTTGTTTTCCGGCATTACGAACATCAAGGGTTATACCTATGGGGATATCCTGTTGTGCTTTGCGGTGATGCATATGTCATTCTACATTGCGGAGTGTATCGGAAGTGGTTTTAAGAGTTTTGAGGGACTGATCCGTCGTGGCGAGTTTGACCGGATGATGCTGCGACCGTGTAGCCTTTTGTTGCAGGTAATCGGGACACGGTTTGAGTTGGGACGTCTTGGCCCGATGGTGACGGCAGTGATTACCTTGGTGCTTGGGATACAAAAAAGCTCGGTAGAGTGGGACATAGCTAAGTGCTTTGCCTTGGTCGGGATGATTGCCGGTGGTGTTGTGTTGTTCGTGGGGTTGTTCCTGATTGGCGCATCCATCTGCTTCTTTTCTATTGCGGATGCAGGTATTATCAATGTACTGACTTACGGTGCGAGAGACCACGGAAAATATCCGATGGACATCTATGGGAAAGGACTGTTGAAATTCGGAACCTTCGTGATTCCGTATACTTTGATTCAGTATTATCCGTTGCAGTTCCTGCTCGGACGGTCAACGAATGTGTGGTATGCGCTGAGTCCGCTGGGAATTGTGATATTTGCAGCCGTTTGTTATGCATTGTGGTGCTTTGGCGTACGGAATTATCAATCCTGCGGGAATTAAACAGCTTGAGTTTCCGCATTTTGCAAACAGAAACTCAAGACTAAACAGGGATTTACAAGTGCAGCAAAAACGCGTATACTTAGAAGAGAGTTTGTCGCAGTGAAGTGTTAACACGCTATCAGTGACAAAGAGAATGGATGAGAAGACGGAGGTGATGGGATGCAGTCAAGTTATACGGTGCTTTTTCTGGTGTTCTTTTTGCTGCATCACCAGAATCTACAGAAGAAGCTGTTCATGAAACAGTTGATGAAGAGAAGAAACACAGGAGGGAAGCAGGTTATGAAGGAATTGGCTGAAAGATTTATTGAAAAAGAGTGTATCATTTATACCTACAACGGACAGTTGGAGGCAGTAATTAAGGAGGTGACGGATGGCGGTTTACTAATCAAGCGTAAAGATAATGCAGAAGAAGTAGTGAATCTTGATTTTGTGATTCGTATCCGCGAGTATCCGAGAAAGAAGAACGGTAAGAAGAAAGAACTCATTTTGGATTAAGAATAGAGAAAGAAAGGCAAGGACTCATATGGATAGAACAAAAACAGTCGGTATTATCGGCGGCGGAAATATGGGAAGCGGCATCATCAGTGGTATTGTAGGTTCCGGACTCTTGGAACCGAAGAACGTGATTGTGTCGGATATTAATAAGAAGACTTTGGAACGGCTGAGCGATACGTATTCTGTGCGTACGACGACGGATAATGCAGCACTCTGCGAGGAAGCAGACATTATTTTCTTGGTAGTTAAGCCGTATCAGCTGGCAGAGATGATTGAGAAGATTCGCGATAGTGTCAATGCAGATGCATTGGTGATTTCCGTAGCAGCGGGACAGGCGATTGCACGGATTGAAACGATGTTTGGGCGTGATGTCCGTCTGGTGCGGATTATGCCGAATCTTGGCGCGTTGGTGGGCGAAAGCATGACCGGCTTCAGCCTGAACCATCTAGCAACCGAAGAGGACAGACAGGATACGATTGCGTTGCTGAACAGCTTCGGACGTTGCGAAGAAGTTGCAGAGAAGCTTATGGATATCGTTACCGGTGTCAGTGGTTCTGCACCGGCTTATATTTGCACGATGTTGGATGCGATGGCTGATGCTGCAGTGCTCAACGGTATGCCGCGTGCACAGGCATATACCGTATGCGCACAGGCAATGCTCGGCACGGCGAAATATCTGCTTGAGACCGGTGTGACTCCGTCTGCGCTGAAAGATATGGTATGTACCCCCGGAGGTACTTCAATCGAGGCAGTGGTTGAGATGGAGAACAAGGGCATCCGTTCCGCGATTGTATCCGGTGTGAATGCTTGTGTGGAGAAGTCCAAAAATCTGCTATAGACTCGTGGATAAGGTAGAACGAAGTTGCGGATGAAGTAAGCGGGGAGTGCGAAATGGTAAACTGCGAAGAATGCATGAATTTTGCTTATGACGAAGAGTACGAAGAATATCTCTGCGGCATGGATATGGATGAGGATGAGATTTACCGTTTGAATACTGATTCGAAGTACGGCTGCCCGTATTTCCGACGCGGAGATGAATATACGATAGTACGGAAACAGATTTAACAGGTAGTGGAGGAAGAATCCGTGAAAGAATGGGTGCGCTGGCTGGTATTGGATATCTGCTGGATTGTGATTACGGTTATGAATATTGTAAAGGGGCAGAAGAGCAAGAATGTCATTATTGCGGATGTAGCGATTATAGGATTGTTTTCACTGCTGGTTCTGGCGCAATATATTTGTGACAAGAAAGGGGAACGCGGCAAGAAGGTGATGAAGGCTTTGACTGCTGTGGCTTGCGTAATCGTTGCACTGATGTTTGTACTGTTTCTTATGAAATTAATATAGGAGGTACAGAAAGATGTATACGATGGAGAGGGTACAAAAATTTAGAGTGTTCTTGGTTGTGGTGATGGCGTTGGCATTTTCCTTTGCTGTGGTTGGTACTTATTTGACGGGGGAGATCACCTTGTTTGTCATTACATTTCTTGTTGGAGTGGTTGCAGCATTGTTACACTTCGTACTTGGTTTGATACAAAAAGATTTTTCTGAGAAGATGCATCTGATGGAAAGAAGGCTTTCAGAAAAAGAATAAGTGAAGGGGTGCGTGGCGGATTTTGTATGCCACGCATTTTTGGTTCGCGAGCCACGCGCCGGCTCGCGAGTGCTAAGCTTGTTAAGCGCAGCCAAAGTTATCGGTTAGTGCTGTGAGAAATGGATATGAAACGAAATTGCATAAAAGTTAAACGCAGGTTTAACTTTTTCAAAATCGGACGACTTGGGTTCAAGGAGGAGAAGATGAGGAACAGAAGTGTAGCAATTGTGGTAAGACATAGAAAAGTACTGATGGTACAGGTATGGTATGAAGGACGAATTTTCTGGCAGGCTCCGGGTGGTGGAGTGGAAGCCGGCGAGACAGCCGAAGAGGCAGCGCTTCGTGAGCTAAGAGAAGAATGTAATCTGAACGGTGAGATTATGAAGTTGTTGAGCGTAGTTACTTATCCGGATGGAAGTCAGGAGTCCTCTTTCTTAGTACGGATTAGTGATGAGCAAGATGCGGTGAAGGGATATGACCCAGAGTTCCCGCTCGATGATCAACCGTTGCAGCAGGTGCGTTGGATGGAACTGTCTGAACTTGGAGAGAAGGATCGTGCGTTCTTATGGCAGCATGGTCTGATGCAGGTCGATGGGTTCTGGGAGGAAGTATGCAGTTGGGGCGATGAGATCAGTTACCCGCAGAACGGTCTGAAAAACAAGTGAAAAACAACGGCGGAAGCAGAAGATAAAACAAGATTTAACAAACAAAAAACGGCGCGAAAGCGTTCATAATCAACAAAGAAATGAGTGGCTTGTACGGAATGAAGTTTGATAAAGATTTTTGGAACCAAGTGAATCAGAAAATTCAAACAGAAAAGTTTGCGTATCCGGAGCGGGTAGAGAAACTGCTGGAGCTGATAAGAGGCTACACGGAGATGCATACCGATAAGTTTGCGGATGCGTCAGACTGTCCATTTGTAATCGCGATTGATGGACGTGCTGCGTCCGGCAAGTCTACGCTGGCAGAACAGCTAAGCAAGCTGTTGGATGCGGATGTTGTTCATATGGATGATTTCTTCTTGCCGCCAGTGCTTCGGACATTGGAACGGTTAGCAGAACCGGGTGGGAACGTTCATTATGAACGCTTCTGTGAGGAAGTGCTTCCGTATCTGAAGTCACCAGCAACGTTTGCGTATCGGATATTTGATTGCGGCAGGATGGATTATAACGGAGAACGTGTAATCCGGAACACACAGATTTGTATCGTAGAAGGGTCTTATAGTCACCATCCAAAGTTTGGAAAGTATGCGGATTTGTTTGTTTTTTCGGATGTGGATGCTGAGGAACAGTTGCGTCGAATCCGAGTGAGAAACGGGGAAGAAAAAGCGCAGATGTTTGCGAAGAAGTGGATACCGCTGGAAGAACGGTATTTTGCTGCGTCCGGGACAAAAACACATGCCGATATTGTAGTTTAATCATGATTTAACAATGAGGCGTTGAACGAATATAAGGCACTGAGAGGACTTGTCTTGTATCAGGGCACGTAAATGGGTTCATTCTTCAATGATTGAACCTTATGACTTGAATGTAAGGAATGGGGATTATGGAAAGAATAGAGCATCCGATTGCTCCGGTCTATGATGAAAATTCAAAGATTCTGATTCTCGGAAGCTTTCCGTCAGTAAAGTCCAGAGAACAGGGATTCTTCTACGGACATCCGCAGAACCGCTTTTGGAAGGTGGTAGCGGCAGTACATGGCTGTGCGGTGCCGACAACTGTTGAGGAAAAGCGCACGTTTTTATTGGAACACGGAATTGCAGTGTGGGATGTGATACAGTCCTGTGAGATTGTCGGTTCTTCTGACAGCAGTATCAAGGATGCCGTGGCAAACGATTTACGCGTGATTCTGAATGTGGCAGACATCCGCCAGATATTTGTAAACGGCAGGAAGGCAGAGGAGTTGTACAAGAAGTATATCGCTCCTAAGATTGGAAGAGAGGCAGTATGCCTGCCTTCGACGAGTCCGGCGAATGCGGCATGGAGTGTGGAGCGGCTAGTGACAGCGTGGAGGAAGATTGTAAACTGATGACTTGAGTGCGGGACATAATTGTGGTATAATTATCCCTACGTTAGTTGTTGGCGGTTGATGAGAAATGGGCTTTGGTCGAAGTGAAATCGGGAGGAAAGTTGAAACAGAAGCTGATTCGCCTGTCTTCCCTCAGTGGGATAGAAACAAAAAAACAAGAAGAATAAAAGATAAGTGCTGACATATCAGGAGGAAAGATTTTGAATATGCCGGCACTGTTTTTTTACGCTACGGGAATAAATTTGTCGCATTAACATATGAAAACTATGTAAAGAAAAAACACTCCGTGAGAGAGCGTAAGAGAATTCTTTGATAAAAAGCTCATGACATAAATATTTTGTAAAGGTTGTGACAAAATATTGTATATATTTGGGCGAGTTTATGGATACTGTATTTTTGTTATGATAGTATCGCTATTGTATGTTCATTGTAACAAAGGTTACAAATTATATTATGCTGTTATTTTTGATAGAGGAGGGCGTAAGCGTGAAGAACTATTTTAATCAGTCTGCTGCAGATACTGCCAAGGATTTGGAAGTAGACATAGCGATAGGTCTGACAGACGAAGAAGCACAGGCGCGCAGTGCGAAGTACGGTAAAAACCGCCTTGAAGGCGGCAAAGAAAAATCCATCCTGCAAATGGCGTTGGAGCAATTAAAAGATTTCCTTGTCATTATTCTCATTATCGCTGCAGTTGTTTCCGCGTTTTTGGGAGAAACTCTGGAAGGCATCATAATTATAGCAATTGTAATTCTTAACACTTTCCTTGGTGTTTATCAGGAGAACAAGGCAAGCAATGCTTTGAAGGCGCTGAGAGAGATGTCGAGTCCGCATGCGAAGGTCCTTCGTAATGGGGCAATTGTTGAAGTGGCATCCTCCGATGTTGTACCCGGTGATGTTACCATTATGGAAGCCGGTGACTATATTCCTGCGGATGTGCGACTGGTTGAGGTTGTAAACCTGAAGGTAGATGAAGCAGCCCTGACAGGAGAGTCTGTTCCGGTAGAGAAAGATGCAAGCGCTGTTCTTAC
The DNA here is from genome assembly GCA_045533585.1 of Lachnospiraceae bacterium. Taxonomy (GTDB): domain Bacteria; phylum Bacillota; class Clostridia; order Lachnospirales; family Lachnospiraceae; genus SZUA-448. The sequence continues at coordinate 12,173 of JAZSIB010000097.1, forward strand.
AGAAGATGCATCGCTTGGAGATCGTGTCAACTGTGCATACATGGGAACCGTTGTTACCTACGGACGTGGAAAAGGTATCATTACCGATATCGGTATGAAGACACAGATGGGTAATATCGCAGGTATGTTGAATACTGTTGAGGATGAGGTAACTCCTCTTCAGAAAAAGCTGGACAGCCTTGGAAAAGTATTAGGTATTGTTTGTCTGGCAGTGTGTGGAGTTATCTTCCTGCTTGGTATGTTGCGCGGTATGGCATTCTTTGATATCTTCATGCTTTCCGTATCCCTTGCAGTAGCAGCGATTCCGGAAGGTCTTACCGTAGTTGTAACAGTTGTTTTAGCGATGGGGATGCAGAAGATGGTGAAGTGCAACGCCATTATCAAACGACTCAGTGCGGTAGAGACGCTGGGTAGTACGACGGTTATCTGTTCAGACAAGACAGGTACTCTGACCCAGAACAAGATGACCATTCAGAAGTTATACAATGGTGTGGATACCTTTGATGTCAGCGGAACCGGTTACAG
>JAZSIB010000227.1:0-3910 GCA_045533585.1 Lachnospiraceae bacterium
CTCCAAGTGGTTCGCGGTAATCTCCGGAATCGCACTTACACTGCCCTGATCCATCAGAATGGCATCACACTCCGAGTGACCCATACAACGGTTGTTACCGTTAATCTTCGATACGAAGATCTGATGCGACTCATCCTTTGCTACCGAACGGGATATCAGATTCGCCTTGCACTCGTCACCGTTCATATCTACCACAAAATCCGTCTTTGCATACTGCTTTCCGTGTGTCATAATCTTCTCTTTGATAATCAGGGTTGCACGATCCTTGAGTTCTGCTGTCGTCGTACGCACGGTCGAATCCACACCCTTGATCTGCACGGTATCCATCTCAAGATATCCGTCCTCTTCGATATATATGATAGTCTGCGGATTCAGGATACGCTCACCGGCTCCGTCGCCGCTGCCGTAATGCTTCTCCACGTACTTCACTCTTGCATTCTTTGCCACATGGAAGGTATGAATGCCGTCATGCTCCGACTTCTTATCGCCGCCGTTGTGGATACCACAACCTGCAACAATCGTTACATCTGCATCCTCACCGATGTAAAAATCATTGTAAACCATATCCTGTACACCGCTCTGGCTTAAGATAACCGGCATATGAAGACTCTCATTCTTCGTACCCGGTTTGATAATGATATCGATACCCGGCTTGTCTTCCTTCTTCACAATATCTATGTTCTCGGTACTGTTCTTGCCGACCGCCTCACCGTTGATACGAAGGCTGTACGCGCCCTGCGGCACCTCATGCAGTCCGGCAACCTCATTTAATAATTCCAATTGAATACTGTCCATTCTTACTCCATTCTGAGACGCAGTTTTGGTGAATCAAACCACATCACAAATCTATACTCTCTTCAACTCTGTATGATATTCTTCACATCAATCCAAACGTAACCTTAATCCATCTTCTATTCTGCATCTTCATTATAATATCGGCACGCCATCTCTGACGAAGACAACAGCCCCGGAAGAATCTTGTCCTTCTTACCTTCATTTACCACCTTACCGTCTGCCAACACGATAATGCGGTCTGCCGTGTTCAGAATACGCTCCTGATGGGAGATAATCACGATAGCGCCGTTGATTTCCTTATGCATACGCTCAAACACACGAATCAGGTTCGTAAAGCTCCACAGGTCAATACCGGCTTCCGGCTCGTCAAAGATGGACAAATCCGGCTTCTTCGCGATAATCGTCGCAATCTCGATACGCTTTAACTCACCACCGGAAAGACTTGCGTTGACTTCTCGGTTGATGTAATCCCTCGCACAAAGACCCACCTCAGACAGATACTCGCAGGCATTTGCCGTACTGGTATTCTCACCAGCCGCAAGCGTAATCAGATCCTTTACCTTGATTCCCTTAAAACGCACCGGCTGCTGGAATGCAAATCCCATACCCAGCTTAGCGCGCTCCGTAATGCTCATCTCGGTGATATCCTGTCCCTTATACAGAATCTGACCTGAAGTTGGGGTAAGGATACCCATCATAAGCTTTGCCAATGTAGACTTACCGCCACCGTTCGGTCCGGTAATCGCTACAAATTCATTTTCATTTATTTTCAGATTGACATCGCGGATAATCTCCTTTGTCCCCATGTCATCAGAAACCACATAAGATACGTTCTTAAACTCTAACATCTTATCCTATCCTTTCGTTTGCTGTAATACAGCGCATCAGCCCTCTTATTTTACACTGCTTTCCCATACTATGCAAGACCTTTCATCAGATTCCATATCCTGCTTTTCTGATGCGTAGCGAGATACATCCTTCCGAACACTCCTTAACGGAATAATTCACAAAACTTGACAATATACATATATATATGCTATATTCAGTCTTGCTTTATTTTGCAAACGGTACATAACAGTTTTCGTTTGTCAAAGAGCTCTATACTATAAAGAAGGAGTGTACCTAACATTGGTTGACTTAGACCCTGGGGTCGTCGCCCGTATCATTGTTCTAGTAATTCTTGTTATTCTTTCCGGCTTTTTTTCCTCAGCCGAGACTGCATTGACTACCGTAAATAAGCTTCGTATCCGTGCCTTGACGGAAGAAAAATCGAAGCGTGCTGTTATGGTGTCCAAACTCATCGAAAACCCGAGCAAAATGCTCAGTGCGATTCTGATTGGCAACAATATCGTCAATCTTTCCGCATCATCTCTTGCTACCACGCTTGCAATCGAATATTTCCAATCCATCGGTGCCGGTATTGCTACAGGTATCCTTACAATTGTAATTCTTATTATCGGTGAAATCACACCGAAAAGCCTTGCAACTACGTATGCAGAGAAATTATCTTTATTTTATGCACCCGTAATTCTTTTATTGACTTATATCCTGACTCCGGTCAGTTTCCTGTTAAATCTCTTCTCTCGCGGTCTGCTTTTCCTGTTCCGCATCGACCCGAACAAGAAAACAGCAACCGTAACCGAGAGCGAGCTTCTTACCATGGTAGAAGTAAGCCACGAGGAAGGCGTCATCGAAAGTGAAGAACGTACCATGATTAACAATGTGGTAGACTTCGGTGATTCCTACGCAAAGGATGTTATGGTTCCCCGTATCGATATGGCATTTGCCGAAGATACCTTGAGTTATGAAGAACTCTGCAAACTCTTTGCTGAAGAACAATACAGCCGTATGCCGGTCTTCTCTGAGACCCGTGACAACGTTATCGGTATCATTCATCTCAAAGATGTATTCTTTTTCAGTGGAAAGCCCTCTGAATTCAAGATAACCGACTATATGCGTGAACCGTTCTTCACTTATGAATTTAAGAAAACCTCTGAATTGATGAATGAAATGCGCCGCGAATCCATCGGTATCGCCATTGTACTTGACGAATACGGTGCCGTAGCCGGTCTTGTATCCATGGAAGACCTGTTGGAAGAAATCGTAGGCGAAATCCGTGACGAATACGACTACGACGAAGAAGATGATATCAAGGAGATATCCTCCACCGAATACGAAGTAGACGGTTCTGCAAGACTGGACGAAATCAGTGAGACCTGCGGTCTCAAGCTGGAGTCAGATGATTACGACTCCATCGCCGGTCACATCATCTGCAAGCTCGGTCACTTACCAACCGTCGGTGAATCCGTAACAGAAGAAAACGTCACCTTCACCGTTGCTGCCATCGAGAAAAACCGTATCGATAAAGTTCAGGTAACCATCGAACCACTTTTCGATGAAGATGACTCTGACACCGACAACTAACTTACTGAAATATAGTAAAAAAGCTGCCGCATTCGCGACAGCTTTTCTTTTTGCATGATTCTATAGTAATACAATTCCAACGATAATTAGCGCAATCACTACTACTGCACCGATTGCACGCGGAAGCACTCCGAGTTTTTTCTTTTCCTGCGGTGCAGCACTCTCAACCACTGCGGTCGCATTGGTTCTCGGCATCTGTCCACCGTTCTCCGCCTTAATCTTTTTATTCGCATCTCTGCATTCCTTACAACGCTTCGGCAAGGACAATCTCTTGCTCTTATAGAACCGGATTTCCGATTCCGTCATGGTAAATTCTTTGTTACACTGTATACAAGTTCTGGTCAGCATACTTTCCTCTCATTTCACTGTAAAACTCTGTTGTTAACAGTTTTTCACACTTTACTATATTCTTTCTTTTGTTTGTATATTCTTCTGCACCCTATAATCCCAGAAGAATCGTAGCAATCTTAAAGTAGATTACCAAAGATAAAGTATCTACGATTGTTGTAATGAACGGACTTGCCATAACCGCTGGGTCAACACCAATGCGCTTTGCCAATACCGGAAGGGAACATCCCATCAGCTTTGCAATTATGACCGTTGCAACCAGCGACAAACTTACGACTACCGCTACCATCATCCCAACCTGATCAAGAAACAGGAGCTTTGCAAAATTAACACCTGCAAGTAC
>JAZSIB010000137.1:0-9462 GCA_045533585.1 Lachnospiraceae bacterium
CCAAGAACAATCCAATCGAGTACATTCTCGAGTGCATCAACACCATTTATTCGACCCAGCACAAGAACGGTGCCATCCGCCGTGTCAATGTCAACATTGCCGCAACGACGGTGGAAAACTACCGCGCGCTTCATGATGCAAAAATCGGCACATATATCCTGTTTCAGGAAACCTACCATAAAGAAAACTATGAAACACTCCATCCGACAGGCCCGAAGAGTAATTATGCATACCACACGGAGGCAATGGACAGAGCGATGGAAGGCGGCATTGACGATGTGGGCATCGGCGTTTTATTCGGGCTGAATCTCTACCGTTACGACTTTGTCGGGCTTCTGATGCACGCAGAGCATCTGGAAGCCGTTCACGGTGTAGGCCCGCACACCATCAGCGTACCGCGTCTGAAACGTGCGGATGACATTGATCCGGATCAGTTCGACAATGGCATTGACGATGACACCTTTGCCAAGATTACCGCCTGCATCCGTCTGGCAGTTCCCTATACCGGTATCATCATCTCTACCAGAGAGACCGAACAGGTTCGTTCCAGACTGTTACGCCTCGGTGTTTCTCAGGTTTCCGGCGGTTCCCGTACTTCCGTCGGCGGCTATGCCGGCTACTCTGCAGAAGAACGTCCGCATGATACGGAGCAGTTTGATGTTTCCGACCAGCGCAGTCTCGATGAAGTTGTCCGTTGGCTGATGGAGAACGGACACATTCCGTCCTTCTGTACCGCCTGCTATCGTGAAGGCCGTACCGGCGACCGTTTCATGAGCTTATGTAAATCCGGTCAGATCTTGAACTGTTGCCATCCGAATGCCCTGATGACATTGTCCGAATATCTGGAGGATTACGCGTCCGATGAAACAAAAGCAATCGGCTACAAGATGGTGGAAGAGGAACTGACCCGCATTCCGAACGACAAAGTTCGTCAGATTGCAACCGAAAACATCAAAGAAATCAAAGCATCCAACCGCCGCGATTTCCGATTCTAATCACGAGCAAATGAGTACCTGCATTCCAAATACTACAGGTACCGGAAAGGTCTGGTTCTCTCTATGGGACTCAACGATACCGCATCCGCAGAACGTATCCACATTGCCTTTTTCGGCATGCGTAATGCCGGAAAATCCAGTCTGGTAAACGCCGTTACCGGTCAGCAATTGTCCGTCGTGTCAGACGTAAAAGGTACAACCACCGACCCGGTCAGAAAAACCATGGAGCTTCTCCCGCTCGGTCCGGTTGTTATCATCGACACTCCGGGACTGGATGACGAGGGCGAGTTGGGCGAGCTGCGTATCCAAAAAGCAAAAGAAATATTAAACAAGGTTGATATTGCCGTATTGGTGGTCGATGCCACTCAGGGTCTACGCGACACCGACAACGGATTACTCCAAAGCTTTCAGGATAGAAAGCTCCCTTATCTGATTGCCCATAACAAGGCAGACTTATTGGCTGAACGCCCGGAGCTTCCTGCCCACTCACTTTATGTCAGTGCGGCAGACGGCGAAGGCATACACGCCCTGAAGGAAGCCCTTGGAGCATTTGCAAACGCAAACAAAAAAACAAAGCTTCTGGTATCTGACTTACTCGAACCAAAAGACTTTGTCGTACTGGTAACTCCGATTGATGAGTCTGCCCCGAAGGGGCGTCTCATCCTGCCACAGCAACTGACGCTCCGCGACATCCTTGATGCGCACGCTGTCGCCATCACCTGTCAGGATACCGAGTTAAGCACCACACTCTCCGGCTTATCACAAAAGCCTAAGATGGTCATCACCGACTCGCAAGCCTTTGCCCGCGTCGCAGCGGACACCCCGGAGGATATTCCTCTGACGTCCTTTTCCATCCTGATGGCACGTTATAAGGGCGACCTGAAAGACTTGGTCTATGGTGCCTCCGTTCTGTCTCACTTAAAGGACGGCGACAAGGTACTGATCAGCGAGGGCTGTACCCATCATCGTCAGTGCAACGATATCGGCACGGTCAAGATGCCCGGCTGGATTGAAGCCTTTTGTGGTGCAAAGCCGGAATTCAGCTTCACCTCAGGTGGCGAATTCCCGGAAGATTTGTCCGACTATGCCGTCATCGTCCACTGTGGCGGTTGCATGTTAAACGATACCGAGATGGCACACCGCACCCAAAAAGCAATTTCTGCCGGTGTTCCCATCGTCAATTACGGAATTGCGATTGCACAGATGCACGGTATCCTAAAACGAAGTGTACAACTGTTCCCGGATATCTGTGAATTGCTCTGATTCGTATTGATAAGACCTATTTTGCTCTTTGATGCAACCGTTTTCTCAACAGAACAACAAAAGGAATTGTCCCGACGACAACGGAACAATTCCTTTTTTAATTGCTGTTTTTCCTGATTGGTCATCCTGCGAATCAATCCACACGGAACTTAAAAATCGCAGTCTCATCTTCATAGTTCTCATTTGACACCCACAAAACCGACCGTTCCGTCAGATTATACACAACGCTATGCGGAGTATAGGCATCCTTAACCGGTTTCCAAGTACGACGGGCGATCTGTCCGAGCAGATTCATGGCTTCCCACTCATCCTGTACCACGCCATCCGTTGTGCTCAACACACTGCTGATATGCTCGTAGCGGTCACTTCCGAGTTTGTCCTTGTCCGACAGGTAATATCCCGGCTGAATAATATAGTTCGTCATCCACTGATACCCTGCAGCAGCCTCTGCTTCGCCGATCTGCTCATCTGCATCGTTGTAGGTTACCACCAGCTTACGGGTATTTCCGTCATTATCCGTGACATCATCACCGCATACCCATTCAAGAATTGCGCTTCTTCCGCTCGCATCTGCCACCATATAGTGGAAGGATGTGTTCGCAGAATCATGCAAATCATAGCTCTGTACAATCCCGATTGCCTCTTCAATGTCATCCGCATAATCCAGTATCATGCGCAGCATCAGCGTAGAAGTCATATCCGGTTTTTCCGTATTCTGGTTGGTTGCCGTTGCAGTGCCGCCGTTGCCTCCGCCCTGATAAGTCATATTGATGCAGCAGCTTACGCCTGCGTCATTGATCCCATCCACAATCAGATACGGTGCTACCAGACACATTACTTTATCCTCAATCCCCTGAATCCCGTTTGCCGGCTTGATTCCGACAAATCCCAGATCAGCCGTGGAAATCGTTGCATGACGTCCTTTCCGTGCATGCGTCCGGACGATACAACTATTTGTCTCATGATAATCATAATTTCTTGCAAACAATGCATCTCCTTGCGATGTGGTTGCCGTAAAGGAAGCACATCCAAAATTCGGAACTGCTATCTTAAAGTTCTTATCAAACCCCTTCAACAGTCTGCTTACTAAAAAAGCAGAAAGCTCACTGTCACTCGAGACCCCGCCCTGCTCCAGCAAATCATCCAGATAAAAGCCGCCGCGCACATCAACATAATACACAGCTCCATCATGATGCTTTGCGTTACGCGGACGCAGTTCTTTTATACTGAACAAGGTTCTGATTTCGTTGCCCCACAGAATTGCAACTAACAATACCGCTGCACAAACCAATCCAAGCATTCCGAACAACAGATATCTTACCACGCGACGCCATATTGGCTTTATCTCAACTCCGTCTTCCATACTTCATCTCCAGGCCCCTTTTTAGGGATTTGCACATAAACTCTTCTCTTTATTATATCATAACAGCTTCATATTTTCACTGGTTTTTTATGATTTCAATCTTTCCCATTGCCGCCGGATCGTCCTGAATAATCTCTTCCACACCTAGAACCCGGATACAGCCTGCTGCCGGATTCTTGATACTGATAACCGGAGTGGTCAGGCTTGCTTCTACTTCGGACTTTTCAAAGCACAGGTCAGCGTCCAGCATCTCACAGTTAATCAACTTCAGGTTCTTACAATAACAAAGCGGCTGTGTTCCTCTGATGATACAATTTTCAAATGTAAGATTCTCTGCATACCATGCCAGATATTCACCGCGAATTTCACTGTTTCGCACAACCACATTCTTGGCATGCCAGAACGCATCCTTCGTAAGGAAGATGCAATTCTCAAAGACAGAATCCGTTATGTACTGGAAGGAATACTTTCCGTTCAACTGTACATCATTAAACCGGAGTCGGTTCGAGCGCATCATAAAATACTCGCCTTCGATTATCGTGTTTTCCATCGAAATATCATTCACAAACCAGCCAAACTCCGGAGAGATAATATCACATCTGCGAATTGCAACATCTGCACACTCGCGCAGAGCCTTAATCCCGTGCAATCTGGAATCTTCTATGACAATCTGATTCGAATACCAAAGTGCTGCACGGCACTTCTCCGTTAATTCTGTACGGGATATCGTAAGATTCGTATCGTGCCAGAACGGATAACGAAGATCCCAAAAACAGTCTTCAACTATCACATCGTTGCTTTCCTTCAGGGCACTCTCACCGTCTGCCGGTCCCTGAAATTTACAATGCTTTACGGTTACATCCGCGCTGCCATACAACGCACGCTCTTCATCAAATATCTGATTTTCTATTAAAGTCATCTTTTACTCACGCCTTCCTAACATTATGCAATTATATATAACAACATCTTCCACCGTTCCGTCAATGTAGTATTCTCTTGCGTTTCCGCTTAATATTGGTACTTCTTCTGTTTAATTATAAGGAAGATTACGGAAAGCGTCGTTGCCATCAGCTCCGCTACGATAATTGATGCCCATACGCCATTGATGCCCCAGATAAGCGGAAGAAGCAACACGGCCAACAGCTGAAACACCAACGTACGTAAAAACGAAATCAACGCTGAAGTCAAACCATCGTTAAGTGCTGTAAAAAATCCCGAACCATAGATGGCAAATCCCTGAAACAAGAAGGAAAAACCAAAGATACGGAAGCCCGATACCGTAAGTTCCATCAGTCCCGCATCATAACCGACAAACAGTCTCGACAACGGTACTGCCAGAACTTCTGCTGCCAATACCATCACAACCGAAAACGCTGCAATCATCACGGTACTCTTCCGCAGAAGACTTCTTAATTCGCCGTGATTCCGTGCTCCATAATGGAAGCTTACCACCGGTGCCGTACCAATCGAATATCCGACAAACGCACCACAGAATATCATGCAGACATACATCATAACGCCGTAAGCTGCAACACCGTCCTCACCGGCATACTTTATCAATTGGATATTGTACAGCATGCCGACCAGATTCATCGCGATATTGCTCATGAACTCCGAAGAGCCGTTCGTACAGGCACGCAGCACTGCTCTTCCGTCCCAGCGGGTCTTACCAAGGCGCAGGATACTACTGTTCTTCCGTGAAAAGTATACCAATGGAATCACACCACCGATGGCCTGACTCATCGCTGTGGCAACTGCCGCCCCGGCAAGCTTATATTCCTGCGGCAAGAGAATTACCAGAACAGCATCCAGTACCATATTGGTCACACCGGAAGATACCGTCGTCGCAAGACCGAGCTGTGGCTTTTCTGCCGTTACAAAGAAGCTTTGGAACAAAAATTGCAGTACATTAAACGGCAAGGCAAGCAGAATGATTCTTCCGTAGAGCACGCAGTTGTCTACGAGCTCACCCTCTGCTCCCAAAAGCTCTGCGATTGGACGCAGGAAAATAAAGCTGACCACTGCCAACACAAGCGAAATGCCAAGTGCCACATATACAAAAAGTGAGAAATACCGGTTACCTCTTTCTCTATCTCCTTCGCCAAAGGTCTTTGCTACCAAGGCGCTTCCGCCGGTTCCGAACATGAACCCTGCTGTTGAGAGAATCATAAGAAACGGCATAATCAGGTTCACCGCTGCAAACGGTGTCTTTCCCGCAAAATTCGACACAAAAAATCCATCTACTACACCATAAATCGACATGAACATCATCATGCCAATCGAAGGTAAGGTAAACCGTATCAATTTCTTATATGAAAAATGATCAGAAAGTTGAATCTTCATATCTGTCTATCCAATGCACCTTGATGCATCATGTTAACTCCTTTGCTATTAATACTTCATTGCGAATCACCTATACACTATTCCTGATACGCCTGTATATACACAAACTTCTCATTATCCCTGTCCGAACAATATTGCGGATTGATGATGGCTTCAATGAAATCTCTGCCACCCGGTTCTACGGTTACCACGCGCATTCCCAGTGCTGCTTCCACCTGTGCCACTGTCACATCATCTAAAAACACCTGCTCACCGCTTCGTAAGAGATTCGACGGAAGCTGCAGGGTATCTCCTAAGTCTTCGCCTGCGTCCTGCCGCTCCTTCAGCTGCTTTATGAGGTCCTGTCCGGTAATCAGACCGGACACTGTAATCGTCTCACCGAAGAAATCATTCCGTACCGGTATGACCTGAATTCTCACGCCTGGGAACGCTTCTTCCAATTGTTTTGTAAACCGAAGTATCGTCGGATATGCAAGCTTACCGGTTGCGATGGTCAGAATTCTGTTCAACGACCTTTTCAATTCCGCATACTGACCGCTTTGTAACAATGCTTCCAGCGCTTCTTCAAATTCATCCATCAAAAGACGCAGCATACCCACACCGTTTTCCAACTGGATATAACCATCATACCGTTCCTCCTCCGGCAACGGTCTCTGTGCAAGGATATACCATTCATCACTCGCATGGATAAAGTGCAGACCGAACTCATCATAATACCGCCTCTGATATGCTTCAATCATATCAATAATCTCTTCCGCTTCTTCCTTTGTAAATGTCTCCAGCGGATACAGACCATCACGAAACTTCGTAATTCCGGCCGGCACCACAGACACGCTGCGCATAAACGGCAGATATTTTGCGAGGTCTTCGATGCTTCTTCTTAGCTCCGCCCCGTCGTTCACGCCCTTGCAGCAGACAATCTGTCCGTTCATCTCGATATTTCCGTCGTACAGACGCTGCAGGTATTTCAGCTTCTCTCCGGCGAATCGGTTGTTCAACATCTTACACCGAAGCTCCGGATTCGTTGTCTGCACGGATATATTAATCGGTGCAAGATGCATACGGATAATACGGTCTATGTCCTTATCCTTCATATTGGTCAAAGTAATATAGTTACCCTGTAAGAATGACAGACGTGAGTCATCATCTTTAAAATACAGCGTCTCCCGCATACCCGGAGGCATCTGATCAATAAAGCAGAAGATGCACTTGTTGCAGCAGGAACGATATTCACTCATCAGAGCATTTTCAAACTCAAGTCCAAGGTCCTCCTCATAATCTTTGTCAATTTCCAATTCCCATTCTTCACCGTCCGCCTTGCGGATTAAGACCTCCAGATACTCATCCTGTATCAGAAAACGATAATCAAAAATGTCCTCTATCTCTTCGCTATTAATCGTAAGCAGGACATCTCCTGCTTCTATTTCAAGTTCCTCCGCGATAGAACCGGTTTTTACTTCTTTTATCACATGCTCTTTCATTCCTATGCAATCCTTTACATTGTCTTGCTTTTGTACTCGGGTATTTTACCATATGCCTGACATACTCGGCAAGACAATAAAATACATCTCAAGCTACCGAATCTTTCTGTATGCCTGAGATGTATCTTAAACAATATTCGTTACTCTGCTTCCTTACTAAACGACTTCAACTCCTGCGCCAGTGCATAAATCTTTTTCAGAATCTCGTTGCCTTCATTTACCTGCTCCACTGCAGTCTCTGATATCCTTACGCCTTCCGTAGAAGATGCACTTACCTCTTCGCTGGTCGCAGACAAATGACTGATACTGTCTGCAATCGTATCGGTAGCAGACAGAATTGACTTCATGCCCTGCTCCGTATTGTTCACGCTAATTGCAAGCTCCTGCATCTCACTGTATATCTCATCAAAACGCTGCTCTGTATTATGAATCATCTCATTCTGGCTCAATACTGACGCCGCAGCCTCTTCGATACACTCATGCGCAAGCCGGGTATCATCAAACAGCTTGCTGATAATTTCAGTAATGCTGTTGGATGCATCCTTGGTCTGCTCCGACAAGAGTCGAATCTCATCTGCAACCACTGCAAAGCCCTTTCCGGCTTCACCGGCTCTCGCAGCCTCGATGGACGCATTCAGCGCAAGCAGGTTCGTCTGCCCGGAAATCTGTAAGATGGAACCTACGATGTTCTGTACTTCGTTTACCTGTGCTACCAGACGGGCGATAACATCAACGGTGGTTCTGCTGGCTTCGCCAACCCCCTGGGACTTCGCTTCCAGCTCTTTCACTTCGCTCCGACCCTCATCAATTGTCTTTCCGGTCCGCGCGGATGCCTCCAACATCTTTGCAATCTCTTCTGCCGTCTTTCCGGAAGCTTCACGAATCTCAATGCACATCTCAGCTTCTTTCTGAATGCTCTCAGCCGTACTCAGGGTACTATCCGCAATATTTTGCATCGCAAAGTTGTTTGTCTCAATACTGCTTCTTAAACTCTCAAAAGTACCCTTCGCTTCCGCAAACTGCTTTATCACATTATTTGCCACCACAAGCATCTTTTCATTACTCTCCGCCTGAAGGTCTGCCGCTTCCTGCAGGGAATCCACATTTTCCTTATTAAATCTCGTCAACAAACGGATAACCGATATCGACGCAATAGCAACCAGTACAAGCGTAATCATAACAACGATGGCCTCCTGTATCGCCATCGAATCCGAAAAATCCCCACGCATAATTATCCGGATGATATTCGTAATGATAACCACAACATTGCCCAATACGACCAATCGCAGATTATAAAAGCACATGGACGTCACGATAAATACAAACGCATAGATAAATGCATATTCGTTCCGATTCAGAAGCGCCACTGCAACATAAGCGCTTGCCCCAGCCGCCATCATAAGAATCATACCCACTCTTTTACCGCGCATCGCAACAAATGCTACTGTGCTGATAACAATCGCTGCTGCAAACACAGCTGTCTGAACAATCATCTCAGCAACAAATCCATTCAACACTGCGCCGACTACAACTGAACCAAACAAGTAAACAAGAATTGTCAAAACAATGAAATACGCGCGTTTGTTGGCGCGTCTATACTGGTTGGCATTCATAATACTCCCTCCTATGTATAACATATGATTTTAGCGCATACTCTGTCATTCTCGTGACTGAATTACGAATTCATAAAAATGACTATTAACAATAATTATACACTGTCTATAGCATTTTTCAAGTAATATCTATCGCAGCCTTTTTCTCATTTTCTCCTGCCGGTTCATATAAATTCTACTTGACCGCAGACTCCCCTTCGGTGTTACAATAGACGCATAGACGATTAACTACGTTCCGGAGGTCATTCTATGATTACAAAGCAGTTTCAAGATAAAACATTGCCATTGTTAGGTTTTGGCACCATGCGTCTGCCACTCAACGCTGACGGTATCATAAACGAAACACAGGTCGGCATTATGACACGTTACGCCATGGAACATGGGGTAAATTATTTTGACACTGC
>JAZSIB010000087.1:0-2210 GCA_045533585.1 Lachnospiraceae bacterium
ATTGTAAGTGCTGCGTTCACCGGCCGGATACTGGCTGCCACTGCCTCACTCCGATAAGCAAAGCGTTCATCCGCAATTGTAAACAGCTTCACCAAGAGATTCAGCCGTCCCTCTTTGTTCTCAATCATACGGATTTCAAGCTCGTAGTCGCTCGTCGAGTTCACCAGCTTGTGTTTTGTCAATGTTTCAAGCTCCGCAGACAACTGACGAAGGAATTTTCCCTTCTGTTCCGCTTCCAGCTTGCCACGATACTCGATACGGAACCGATATGCCTGTCCCTTTTCGGCATGGCGACGTTCTAAGAACGGCAACAATTCACTCTCAGCAATCCCCTTCGCCGCTGCCTTGGCTTCGCACGGACATGCTCCCATCCCCGGAATTACAAAGAGTAATTCTTCAAAGGTACGAATGGAAAGCACATCCGAAAGCTTCTCGGCAATCAGCCTCACACCAACGCCGACTTCTTTGTATTTCAGCTTATCCCAAAACAGCTTCAAAAGCTGTTCCACTGTTGTCGCGATGTAGTTTCGGTTCGTCATCAAAACGATCTCTGCCGGCTTGTCCAGTCCGTTAAAGCTGTGCCGGCCTACACCGACTGCATCCGACAATAGTTCACGCAGGAGTTTGCGCTCCTCAGCACGATGCTTTGCCGTCTCCTCGCTCTGTTCTTCTGTTTCCAATGCCTTCAACCGTTCCGTCAGCTCCGGCACATATGCCTCCGAACCAAGTTTCAACAATGCTTCCAGGTAAGAAGAACGCACAAACAACTGCTCTTCCCTCGTGTAGGCATCATACAATGCTTCTTCTGCCTCTTCGCAGGGTAGTTCACCCAAAATAAGCGCAGCATTCTTCCTCGCCTTCGCATCCTCATGCTGTAAGAGGTCAAGCAGTACATTTCCCTCTCCGCGTAAGGCATTCAGAACAATACTCCGCTCTTTTTCGTTCTTCTTTAGTTCAGCACGAAGAGAGATCAGATTGGCTCTGACCTCTTCTCCTGCACGTAATTTACTTAATAATTCTTCTGTTATACGTGACATAGATTACTCCACGATTTCCAATGCTACTTCCATCATATCGGTAAAGCTCGTCTGGCGCTCATCTGCCGACAACGCTTCGCCGCGGTAGATATGGTCAGATACGGTAAAGATACCAAGGGCATTTTTCCCTGCTCTTGCCGCATTCATATAAAGTGCCGCCGTCTCCATCTCAATGGCAAGGATGCCCATACGCTTCCACAGATCATTCGCATCCACGTTATCATCATAGAAGGTATCGCTGGAAAGTACATTGCCAACCACGGCTCTTAAGTTCATTGCTTCTGCCTTCTCGACTGCCTTACGAAGCAACGGGAAGGACGCGCACGGTGCATACGTACCCGGCATCTTAAATTGGCTTGCATAGTTCGAATTGGTGGATGCAGTCATCGCAATGATAATATCGCGAAGCTTCACTTCATCAGCCAATGCACCCGCGGAGCCGATACGGATGATATTGTCAACTCCGTAAAAGTTGAACAATTCATAGGAATAAATACCGATTGACGGCATACCCATACCGCTTCCCATCACAGATACTCTTTTTCCTTTATAAGTTCCGGTGAATCCAAGCATGTTTCTTACTTCGTTGAAGCAGATCACATCACTTAAGTATGTCTCTGCAATGAATTTTGCACGGAGCGGGTCGCCCGGCATTAATACGGTCTTTGCTATTTGCCCTTCGGTTGCCTTGATATGCGGTGTCGGAATGTTTGCCATCCTGCGCCTCCTTATAAACACATAGTAATAGATATATTTTACCCGTATTTCCCTAATAATTCAATCGCTAATTCTTCTTGATTTTCTGCATTTTTTCAAATCAAAACGGGAATTTGACACAGCATATCATTCACACACTGGTGAAAGAGACAATTTTTGAAAATGTGTGTCCCTTTCGGACATAAATGTCCGCCATTGCCACACATTTTCTGCAAACAGTCTTTTCAACAGTGCATTACATGATATTGCTGTGCCAAATTCCATTCAGATTCCTGTTGCCGAGAAACTGCGGAAACTCAAGCTAATTCTTAATCGGATTCTAATTTGAAACTGACAGTCTTTTATGATACCATTATTGTATCAGTTGCAATACATAACACCTGTTGTTGCAATCGAAAAATAACATTAAAAATAAATGATAAATTGAGAACGTCTTATCGTTTCCATACGATTTTT
>JAZSIB010000004.1:0-14228 GCA_045533585.1 Lachnospiraceae bacterium
ACTTTTGTATATTTGCAGAATGCGGATGGAGAATACCTGATACCGTATAGCGTTGATGCAGATGAAGTGGGGATTCAGAACGGAAAAACCTATACCGTTTCTGAACTGATGAAGATTTTTAGTAAGTATTACGATGAAGAACAGGTGGTGAAAAATCCGAACTATAATGGCGGTGTTCCGATGCATCAGAGTAGGCAAATCGCTCCGATTATATATGTTATCGGAGTGTTGGCTGCCGGTATGGGAGGCGGAGTTCTGTATTATGTAATACGAAAAAAGAAACAAAGTTAATAGTATAATCGCAATTTTGCAGTGAAAATATTTCAAAGCGGCACAGTGACGTTTTGTTTTTGCCTGATGGTTTGAAAAGTACCAGTTATGCCAATATATAACCAACCGTGCCAAATGTATTGTTGGAGATGAAAAAGTCTGCTATGTTTCTCGTGGGAGGACGTTCCTTATGGGTAAAACGAGGAGATGGAAGTTTTCGGTATTTTAGTTCCACACCGAGCTTTAAGATAGTAAACCTAAGTGATTGTGTGAAGGAAGTGGATGCTGCACACTATAATTCAAGATATCAAAAGTATGACAAAGCCAGCTTAAGTGTGAAGTAAATGGTTTGGTGGCAGAAAACAATGAATTCGTAGAGGGTGTGTATATGAGGAAAAAAGCAGTTTTATATTTAGCAGTAGTGATGACCATTCTGTTCTGCTTCAATATCAAAGGAGAAATTAGGGCAAACGCAGCTGAATCCGACTTTATAATTGAAAATGGATGGTTGATAGAGTATACCGGTCCGGGCGGTGCTGTTGTTGTTCCGGATGGGGTAATTGTCATCGGAAGCGGTGTGTTTCAGGACAATCCGAACGTGGACAAAATAACGAGTATAACCTTACCGGATTCGGTTGTTGAGCTATATGATGGGGCTTTTCGTTATTGTACCGGTATGAAAAACATACGTTTATCTAAAAATCTTAAAATAATAGGTCATTGGGCGTTTTTAAATTGTAGTTCACTAACCAATCTTACCATTCCGGAAAGTGTTACACATATTTCAGAAAGTGTTTTTGATGGTTGCGTAAATCTGGAACTGCTTACCCTGCCACCCAAATTTAATCCGAAGAATGGAACCAATGTACATTGGGGGATTAACTACAAGTATTTTACCAAATTAGCAACAGATGGAACGAAACTGGTAAAAGTATATCTGGTTGATCCGGATGAGGATTCCATGGTAGCGAACGGATTCCGTGAGAATGACCTGCCGCTTTGTAAGCTGGAACTGCAGGCAGACAAGATTACGCTTGCACCCAAGGCTACTTATGAGCTTCGCATGAACAGTCATGCAAAGTGTGACAGTTGGACTTCCAGCAACCCTGCGGTTGCAAGTGTGAACCACTACGGAAAAATAACAGCGAAAAAACCGGGTACGGCAGTGATCACTGCGACGATCTACGGAACGATCTTTAACTGTGAGGTTACGGTAAAGAGCGGAGTGGTATCCGATCAGCCTTCCGTAACCGTGCTTCCGGACTTTGTGATTGAAGATGGAGTGTTATGTGAGTACAGAGGAACAGAGACTTCAATCACCATTCCGGACGGTGTGGTAAAGATAGGGGATGAAGTTTTTCAAAATTCGAAGGTGACCTCTGTTATTCTTTCAGATACGGTTACTCAGATCGGTGCCGGTGCATTTGAAAATAGCAGCCTGAAGCAGATTCAGATGACGGAGAATCTGAAGGAAATCGGTGCTTACGCATTTTCGTACTGCATAAATCTTACCAGTGTTACAATCCCGGATTCGGTTACGGAGCTGGGAAGCGGTGCTTTTCATTTTTGTAGAAACCTGAAGAATATCCGGCTGTCAAATTCACTGAAGTGCTTACGGACAAATACCTTTGATGCGTGTGAAATGTTAAATAATCTGACCATTCCGGAATCCGTGGAATATCTGGAAAAAGAGGTATTTGGAGAATACGATGAATACTTTGGCCGTTTCAAATACATAACCATACCGGCAAAGGGATTTGATGCAGTTCCGTTTGATGAGAAAGAAAAGAACAATTTATTTGAGGAACGGGAGATAGCAAAGAATGAAGGATGGTCTTATCTTCGCTATAACAACGTTATCTATGTTCCGGAAATCCGGGAGGAGAATTATATCCTGACGCTTGCGAAAGAATACGAGATACCGGTGGTGTTACTGGCACTGCAGAGTGAAGAATTGACCTTGGACGCAGGTGCATGCTACGAGCTTCGTATGAACAGCTACGCAAAGTGTGACAGTTGGAGTTCGAGTGATACGTCTGTGGCAAGTGTAAACCATTATGGAAAGATTACTGCGAAGAAAGCGGGAACTGCCGTGATTACTGCAACACTGTACGGAAAAGAGTATCAGTGTGTGGTAACGGTAAAATAGAGAGTCGTTATGAAAGGGAATTCTCACTTGGAGAAATCCCTTTTATATTGTACTGATTTCCTAAAAAAATAATGCACCGATTGTACGAATCAGTTAAACTAAGTACAGTAGATTTTTTACGAGGAAAAGGAGTGACAATGATGTTGCGTTTTGCGATATGTGATGATGAAAAAGAGATGCAGGCGAATCTGGCAGGGCAGATTCGGGCAATTCTGGAGTCTTTGGATGTAAAGGCAGAGCTCTTTTCCTATGCAGAAAGTGCAGCGTTGTTAGAAGCACATACAAAGCTGTACTTCGATGCAGTGTTTCTTGATATCGAGATGGATGGTATGAACGGGCTGGAAGCAGCGGAGAAGCTGAGAGAACAGAATGATAATGTGCGAATTATCTTTGTTACCGACCATGACGACATGGTGTTTCAATCACTGCAGTACACACCGCTACGATTTGTTCGCAAGTCGAAGGTTTCGGAAGAGTTGAACGAAGCAGTGATTGGTGTGTTGACAGATGTGAGTCGTGTACAGGAACGGTATTGCCTGGAGACCAAGGAAGGGATCAGGCAGATAACAATACAGGATATACTGTATTTTGAAGTTTTGGGACATCTGACAACCTGCCATATGAAAAACGGTTGCATCGAGCTTCGGGAGACTCTGAAGAAAATCGAGGAAGACTTAAAGGTACATGGATTTGTTCGTACACATAATTCCTATCTGGTGAATTGCCGATACATAGAAGCAGTGGAGAAAAAAGAAGTGTTGCTGACAGAAGATGGTCTGCGCATACCGTTAAGCCGACAAAAACAGGAGCTTGTAAAGCAACAGTTGATGCAGTCGATGAGGAGATGAGCCATGTTAATAGAGATACTTGCGAATATAATTGAAGCACTGATTCTGGGGCTTACAGTACATAGTGTCCTGACCCCGAGGTTTGGGCGAAAGACAGATGTTGGACTGATTGCTGCATTTGTCGGAACGTTTTCGGTGACAGTTTTTCTGGTGAATCAGGCTTTTTTGTTTGAAACGTATGTTTCAGTTGTGTATTTGGCAGTTACAGCAACGTATGCGATGTTTTGCTTCAAAGACAAATGGTATCGTAAGCTTACGCTTTCGGTGCTTCCTTTTGTGGTGATGATTCTGTCCAGTGTACTGACCGGAACGTTGATTCCTTTGCTGTATGATGCGGATGTGCTTGCAACGTTTGAGTACGGAACTTATCTTAGGATAATCTCGTTGTTGACTGCGAAAGGGATTCAGGCAGTTCTGTCTTTGGCTTTGGTTCTGATGATGAAGTCAAAGCAGATTCATCTTGGAAAAATGGAGTGGCTGGGCTTTCTGGTTATCTTTACGGCAGTCTGTTTCTGTGGAGTATTTGCATTCCAAATCCGGATTACGGAGGATGCGTTAGTTGAATCGGAGATGTTTTTGTGTACTGTGCTTTGTCTTGCATTGATAATCGTATTTACCTTCGTTTTTTATGTCCGTTTTGGTGTGTATTCGAAGAATATGATGGAGCTGCGGTTGCGGGAAGAACGGATGTTGGCACAGACCCGTTCGGCAGAGGAACTGGAATCGATGTATGAGGAGCTGCGAAGACTGCGCCACGATATAAAGCATCAGTTCGGTGCGGTAAATGAACTGCTTGCGAGAGGAGAATACGAGGAGGCCAAGCAGTATCTGGATAAGATGCTGTGCTCGGCGGAGCAGGGACTGGAAGATACCTATTATATTATGACGAAGAATAAACCGGTAGATGCTGTTTTGAATTCATTTTACCGAAAATGTATGGCTGGTTCCATCCGGACGAAATTTGATGTGAGGAAAACCGAGCTGAAACGGGTAGATGTGTATGATTTGTGTCTGGTCATCTCCAACTTGTGCGAAAATGCGTATGAGGCATGTGAACGCTGCGGAAGAAAAGAGATACAGCTGGAACTGTGTAACAAGCGTAGTTATGTCTGGTTTCGAATCGGCAATGCGATAGAGCACTCAGTGCTTCGTGACAATCAGGAGCTGGCGACAACGAAGGAGAATAAAGCAGAGCACGGATTTGGTATAAAGTCGGTGCGCCGTCTGGTAGAAAAGTACGATGGTGCAATGAATATCTATGAAGCGGATGCGATGTTCTGGGTGGAAGTGATTCTGAAGATAAGTTGAGCTGTATAGGACAAAATACTTCTGTTTTTTTTCTGTAATATATGGTAATATAAACGATATATATCCTTTGATGTGGTAATAGAAGTTGGGAGAATAGAACAGTACGTGGTTTGCAACTGCGTCATGCAAAGGATGGGGATACCATGAAAGAAAAAAGGGGAAAAGTTAAGAGTTACTGGAGCGGATTCTTCCGGGCGATGATTGTGGCACTTTTGGTACTGACGCAATTCGTTGCCATATTTGCGTTGTCATTCTGGCTTGCGGGATATACGGTATATATCTATCTGCTAATTGAGATGGCGAGTATCCTGATTATGATAGGTCTTGTGAATGACAACCGCAGTCCTTCCTATAAGCTCAGTTGGATCTGTGTGGTACTTGGGTTGCCGCTTACCGGACATATTATGTATCTGCTTTGGGGAAGAACCGGGAAGAGAAAACTGGAGAAACAAGTATTATATAAGATGCAGCATGGTCAGACTTTCTATGAGTATGATGATGACGTGATGAAACGTTTTGAGGAATTGCATCCGCAGGAGACGCGCCTTGCACATAGTATGGAACGGCATCAGTTTCCGTTGTTTGCAAATAATACCGTAGATTATTATCCGATGGGCGAGAATACCTTTGAGGCTATTTTTGAAGCAATGAGGAAAGCGGAGCGCTTTATTTTCATCAATTTTTACATCGTCGGTGAAGGTGTGCTCTGGGATCAGATGTTTGAGATTATGCAGGAACGTGCCCGGGCAGGTGTTGAGATTAAGTTTCTGTATGATGACTTTGGCTGTATGTTTCGTACTGAGAAAGGCTTCCGCAAGAAGCTGGAGAAAGAAGGCATTGAAGTACGCGTATTCAATCCCGTACATCGTTATACCGAGAAGCTATATATGAATTTTCGGAATCATCAGAAGATTGTTGTGGTGGATGGTAATATTGCATTTACCGTCGGTATGAATATCGCAGATGAGTATGTGAACGAAGTAGAGCGTTTTGGTGTATGGAAGGATAACGCAGTCCGCGTCGAGGGTGATGCAGCATGGGGCTTTACGGTCAGTTTCCTACAGATGTGGGAGGTAAGCTCAGACGGTCCGTTGCTGGACTATGACAAGTATAAGCCGAACCGTGTGTTTGCACCGAGTGATGTGTTCTGTCAGGTGATTACTGACGGGCCGGCGAACAACCCGGAGAATCCAATCGTATCTGCATATAAGCAGGTGATGTATTATGCGAAAAACTATCTTTATATCACGACACCATATCTGGTGATTGATGATGAGATTAAGGAAATATTGAAGCAGGCAGTGAAGGGCGGCGTGGATGTACGCCTGATTACACCGAATATTCCGGACAAGAAGAATGTTAAGCTGGTTACTTCCTATAACTATGGAGAACTGCTTCGCGCCGGAGTAAGGATATTTGAATATACGCCCGGATTTATCCATGCGAAGACAATTCTGACTGAGGATTGTGGCATCATCGGAACCATCAACATGGATTATCGAAGCTTCTATCTGCATTACGAATGCGGTGCGTTGATTTACAACAAAGAGGCATTGCAACCGGCGTATGAAGACCTGCTTGCTACGATGGATATCTCACATGAGATTACTTATGAAGAGTGGAAGAATCGGCCGTTGTGGACAAAGATTAAGCAAAACTTCCTGAATTTGTTTGCGACGTTGATGTAATGCAATCAAGGAAGATATGTGAAATGCTACGGGATTGAATGGTAAGGATGGAGAACGAATATGTTATGTAAATGCAGAATCTGTAAGAAGGCTTTCCCTTCCCTTACGAAGGTATTCAGCTGCCAGGAGTGCAGGGATGCAGATGAAAAGTTGTTTGCCCTGATAGAAGAATATCTGAAGGTATATCCGAACAGCAATGCGATAGAGATATCCAATGCCTTGAATATCAAGACGGAACTTATTATTTCATATATTGATGAGGGAAGGCTGACCTATTCGAGGGGACATTTTGAAAAGATTGAGTAAGCGAAAAGATTACTTCTTGAAGTTAGCACATACCGGAAAGGCATAGTATAAGTATGATAGCATATATCAAAGGAAGATTAGAAGAGGTGCGTCCGGCGGCAGTGGTGGTGGAAACAGCAGGCACCGGATATGAGATCAATGTACCGGGGAGTACGGCAGACGAACTGCAACCACATCTGCACGAGGAAGTGAAAGTACATACCTATCTGCAGGTACGAGAAGACGGAGTTGCACTGTTTGGCTTTGCGACGAGAGATGCGTTGGAAGTATTTAAGTTGTTGATTACGGTCAGCGGTATCGGTCCGAAGGGAGCACTGGGAATTCTCTCTGCAATGTCTACGGATGATCTGCGTTTTGCAGTACTTGCGGGGGATACCAAAGCAATATCCAAGTGTCCCGGCATTGGGGCAAAGACAGCAGGAAAGCTGATATTAGAACTGAAGGATAAATTCAAGCTGGAAGATGCATTTGAAGAAAAATGGGAAAAGACTGCGACTGCTGCAGGAACACAAGCGACAGACGAGTCGGTGCGTAAGGATGCCATTGAAGCATTGACCGCACTCGGTTATGCACCATCCGATGCGATTAAGGCAGTACGCGCCGTAACGATTACGGAAGGTATGACAACGGAAGATGTACTGAAACTTAGTTTAAAACAAATGTTGTAGACCTGAAATATTAACGAATAAGCAAAGAAAGATGGATTCCTATCTGTAGCAGAGAATGGCAGGCGGGATTGAGGATAGTGATGGCCGGACGGATGATTACAACAGAACGAATGGAAGAGGATAAGGCGGTAGAGGGAAGCTTACGGCCAAAATTCCTGAAGGAATATATCGGACAGGCAAAGGCGAAGGAGAATCTGAAGATATACATCGAGGCGGCAAAGAAGCGTCAGGAACCGCTTGACCACGTATTGTTTTTCGGACCGCCCGGTCTTGGTAAGACCACGCTTGCCGGAATTATTGCAAATGAGATGGGCGTGAATATCAAGACGACGGCAGGACCTGCGATTGAAAAACCGGGTGATATGGCGGCAATCCTGAACAATCTGCGAGAGGGTGATGTGCTGTTTATCGATGAGATTCACCGTCTGAACCGTCAGGTGGAGGAGTTACTTTATCCGGCGATGGAGGATTACGCGATTGATATCGTCATCGGAAGGGGACCGGCAGCACGTTCGGTACGACTGGAGCTTCCGAAGTTTACTCTGGTCGGTGCTACGACCCGTGCAGGTATGCTGACGGCACCGCTGCGTGACCGTTTTGGTGTGGTAAGTCATCTGGAGTTCTATACTGTGGCAGAATTACAGGAAATTATTTTACGTTCCGCAGAAGTGCTGAAGGTAGAGATTGACCCTGCCGGTGCAGCGGAGCTTGCGAAGCGTTCCCGTGGAACACCACGTCTTGCAAATCGTTTTCTGAAACGTGTCAGAGACTTTGCCCAGGTACAGTTTGAAGGAAAGATAACGGAAGAGGTTGCGCGCTATGCGTTAGATCTTCTGGAAGTAGATAAGAAGGGTCTTGACCGGATTGACCGGGAGATTCTGCTGGCGATGATGGACAAGTTTAACGGTGGACCGGTCGGACTGGACGCGATTGCAACGACCATCGGAGAAGACCCGGGGACGGTTGAGGATGTTTATGAACCGTATCTGGTACAGAACGGGTTCATTTTGCGGACCTCGCGTGGACGAATCCTGACGCCGGAGGCGTATCTGCATTTTGGACGGACGCCGCAGGAAATGAAGCAGTCGTGAACAAATTGTGAATATATTTACTGAACCGAAAAAAACATTGATTAGCGCTGAAAATGCGTTTATAATACTCTTAGGCAGATGTGCAATCAGAACGGAGATTGATATGAAGACGCGGACAGATATTGAAGTGATTATTGACAATAAGCGTTATACCCTTTGCGGATACGAGAGTGAAGAGTATCTGCAGAAGGTTGCAAGCTACATAAACGGAAAGTATGCAGAGCTGAAGAAACAGGATAACGCTTACCGCCTGATGGATGCTGAGATGAAGAGCATCCTGATGCAGATTAATCTCGCGGATGACTACTTCAAGCTAAAGAAACAGCTGGATGAAGCCGAAAATATTAATGGAAAACAAAAAAATGAAATATTTAACCTGAAGAATGAAATCGTTGCTTTGAAGAACCGTATGGAAGAAGCAGAGCGCGAAAAAGAGCTTCTGTTGAAGGAGAATATCGAGGAACAGAAAAAGGTAGTGCGTCTGGAGACAGAACTGGAAAGCTTACGCAGGTAGCAGAACGGTTACATGGAGGTAACCGTAGGATATAAACACATACGTCTGACAAGGAGGGTACGGTATGGCAAACACGATTAATAACAACTTTTTTAATTACAGTGATTCGATGTTTTCGTCACTGGGCGCAAACAAGTCCGGCAGTTCATCGAACCTGCTCGGTGATTACGCGGCAATTAAGAATGGCTCCTATAAGAAGCTTCTGAATGCCTATTATGACAAGAAGGAAGCAGAGGAGAACGGTACTGCAGGAAACAGTGAAGAGGTGGATAAGCGTGTAACACTTCTGGCACAGGATGCGAAGGAGTTGAAGAGTGCAGCAGATGCGCTCCGTACAACCGGAAAGAATTCACTGTTTAAGACTAAGACTGTGACTACGACGGATGAAGCCGGAGTAGTGACAGAGACGCAGGAATATGATTATGATGCGATTTACGATGCGGCCGAGAAGTTTATTGAGACATTCAACAGTATGTTGGACTCCGCTGCCTCCATATCGAACAAGATAACCACGAAGAAGATGGCACTGACGGACAATATGCTCCGTAAGAATGCCGGATTGCTCGAAGATATCGGTATCACCGTTGAGTCTTCCGGAAAGCTTACCGTAGATAAGGATAAGTTTATGAAGGCAGATATCAATGATTTGAAGACCGTGTTCAACGGAAGTGGTTCGATTGCTGACAGACTTTCCAAGCGTGCCGGTGATATCTATGCGACGGCTGAGAAGATTTTGTCTGTCTCGGGAGAGACTTATAACCGTAGCGGCAGTTTGAATACGACTGTCAAGACCGGAACGATTGTGGATGAAGAACTGTAGATGATCGTTTTTATATCTTTATGAATTAAGAGCGTGTCTGAAACACCGACACGCTTCTTTTTCGCAGCAAGCAAAACGAACGTTGTTCGAAAAACGTTCGTTTGCAAATTTGTGCCTGCGACTCAAAGTTTGCAGGTGGTGAAAGGTAAGGATTAAGAAGATGAAAAGAAAAGGGGCGGCGCTGATTGCAGGCGCCATTATGATGGGGATTTGTATGATTGCGTGTGGAGAGCAGAGCGAACAGCCTGCTAACACCAATCCGGAGGTAACGGTTACAGCAACGCCGAACCCGCAGGGCGGTGCACCGGTAGTGAATCCGAGTACCGGTGAGATTATCTATGTGACTGCAACGCCAACACCTTTTGCGACACCGATGCCGGCTGAACATACTGCACAGCAGGTGAGCTTTTCAATTGAAAATAATTTTGTTACGGAAACAACAGGGCTGGAATTAAGTGCAAAAGGAGCACAGGCCATTTACTACACAACGGACGGCAAGATTCCGGATGAGACGGCACAGATTTATCACAGTCCGATTACCATCCGCGCAGGAAAGAGCGTTGAAGTATATTCGATTACGGCAAGAGCGCTGTACGAAGACGGAACATGGTCGGAGCCTTCGATCAGGACGTATTTTGGCGGGCAGGAAGTAGACGAGCGTTATGATACACTGATTTTCAGTATTACAACCGACCCGTATAATCTGTATGATTATGAATACGGTATTTTGGTTACCGGTAAGATTATGGATGACTATCTTCTGGCGAATCCGGGAGTCGAGATTGACGGACATACTCCGGCGAACTACGGTATGCGCGGCAAAGAGAGTGAACGCCCGATCTATCTTGAGGTAATCAACGAGGATGGAACTTTGGTGTTAGAGCAGGATGCCGGTGTGCGTACCTATGGCGGTTGGTCCCGTTCGAACGATATGAAGTCTCTGAAGCTCTTTGCGAGAAAAGAATATGATGAGGTAAACAATAAATTCCGTTATCCTTTCTTCAGCACTGCGCTGGATGAGGGCGGGAATCTGGTAGATTCTTTTAAGCGTCTGGTTCTGCGTGCATACGGTAATGATATTAACTCAGCATTTATCCGTGAGGAGTTATTCCAGACCTTGGCAAAGCAGTCAGGGTATGTGGCAAAGTCGGTGCGTCCGGCCGCTGTTTATGTGAACGGTGATTATTTTGGTGCATATTATCTGACTGAGCCGTATCATGAGTCGTATTTTGAGGAACACTATAGAAAGTTTGATGGTGTGATGGAGATACTGGAGGGCGGAGAACTGTTCAAGGAAGGCGAAAGTGACGGTTCGAACCAGTATGCCGTGGACGATTATGTAAATATGTACGATAAGTATGCATATGCTGACCTTACCGATGATGCAACTTATGCAGAACTCTGTGAGTTGATGGATGTAAAGAACTATATCGAATACTATGCGTATGAGTTTTATGTGGGTAACGAGGACTGGCCGGAGAATAACTATAAGGCATATCGTTATTATGCTGCGGAGGGCGAAGAGTACAGTGAGGAAGAGCCGTTTGACGGAAAATGGCGGTTCCTGTTGCACGATATGGACTTTTCAACCGGTATCTACGGAACCGGTATGACAGAATGTTATCTTCCGGAATTTGTAGGAAAGCTCGGTGAGATTGGACCGGAGTGTCCGCTGTTCTGCCAGCTGATAAGACGTAAAGACTGTCAGGATATCTTTATCAAGAAAACGTTAGAGCTGTTAAATGGTGTATTCCGAGAAGATTACTTTAAGGAACAGCTGGACATCATGCATCAGGAGCGATACAACGAACAGAGCCACAGTCCGGAATCCGGTAAGATTGCAACTTGGAGTGATATCAGCCATACTGAAAGAAATATGAGCAGTCTGGAATCCTATATGGTAAAGCGTGGCAATTTTGTATACATGAATATGTATGCGTTCTTCGGGCTGGACTGTAAAAAATACAGTATGGATCTGCGTATACCGGAGAACTGTAATGTAACCATCAATGATGCATTTACTACAGACCGTGGATTTGAGGTTCTGCTGTATTCCTGCTATGATAATACCTTCATTGCGGACAGTACGGACGGAAAACAGTTTGCATACTGGCTGGTAGATGGTGTAAAATATACGGATAAGGAGCTTACGGTTACGGAAGAGATGTTGAACGGAACTACCGTTATCGTAGAAGCCGTGTTTCAATGATGTAACAGAGAAGCAGATATAATTAAGTGTTGGAGTAATAAGTGTTTTGCATATGAAAGGGGGCAATTTCGTGAAGAAGAATGGAATGATTTCTCGGTTTTATCCGGATGAATGGGTGGATTCCACTTTTGAAATCGACTACGAAAAGCTGTATAAGAGAGGCTTTCGCGGAATTCTTTTTGATATTGACAATACTCTTGTGCAGCACGATGCACCGGCAGACAGCCGTGCAGGAAAGCTCCTGCAGAAACTGAAGAATCTTGGCTTTAAGATTTGTTTGGTATCGAACAACAAAGAAGGCCGGGTGAAGAAGTTTGCCAAGGAACTGGGAATTGATTATGTGTTTCAGGCAAATAAGCCTTCGCGTAAGGGATTCCGCCGTGCGATGAAGCGCATCGGAACCGGGATAAAGAATACCGTATCTATAGGGGATCAGGTGTTTACGGATGTGTTTGGCTCGAACCGTGCCGGATTGTACAGTATTCTGGTAAAGCCGATTGCTAAGAAAGAAGAGATACAGATTGTGTTCAAACGTTATCTGGAACGGATTGTATTGTTCTTCTATAAGAGACAGTTGCAGTCATAATATTATGGAGAGGAAAGAATGAAAGTACTGGTAATTAACGGACCGAATCTGAATTTCCTTGGGATTCGCAATCCCGGAATCTATGGAACAGAAAATTATGAGTCTTTGCTCAAAAAGATTGAGAAGCGTGCCGGAGAACTTGGAATCGAAGTGGACTTCTTCCAAAGTAACTATGAAGGCGCGATTATAGACAGGATTCAACAGGCATATCTGGAAGAGTCAGACGGAATCATTATTAATCCCGGAGCATATACGCACTATAGTTATGCAATACGTGATGCGTTAGAGACAATCAAGGTACCTGTATATGAGGTGCATATCTCAGACATTCATGCGAGAGAAGCTTTTCGGGCTGTGTCAGTTACGGCTGAGGTGTGTACGGAGCAGATAGCGGGACTTGGAACGGATGGATATCTTGTGGCGCTGGAGCGCTTTGTAAAGTAATTGGTGCAGGCTGAAATATGCCTGCATTGTTTATGTGGGAAAGGAATGCTGGGAGAGAATGAATGCAAAGGTAAAGCAGATTTTAGAAGAAAAACAATTGGATGCGGTAATTTTGTCGAATGCAGATAATATCCGATATCTGTCCGGATACTGTGGAGACACGGGACTGTTGTTCCTTTCTGCAAACAGAAGTGTGATTATGACAGATTTCCGCTATATTTATCAAGTGAAGGCAGAGGCGCCGGAGTGCGAAGCGGTGGATATTGGGAATGACGGATATGCAGTTGCTATCGCAAAGCTGGTAGAAGAGGAAAGTTGTAAGCGGATTGGATATGAAGCAGAGCATCTGCTCTGTGCAGCGATGGAAGCATGGCAGGAAAAGTCACCTTCAGTTGAGTTTGTCAATGTAGAAGAGGAGCTCGGAGATATCCGTATCATCAAGACTGCTTATGAGATAGAGCAGTTGCGTCAGGCGGAGCACATTGGGGATCTGGCGTTTGCGGAGATTCTGGAGTATTTAAAGCCGGGTGTGACAGAGCTTGAGATAGCGGCGCGGTTGGAGTTTTCCATGAAGATGCACGGCGCAAGCGGGAATTCGTTTGACCCGATTGTGGCATCCGGTATCAATTCCTCCATGCCGCATGCAGTGCCGTCCAATAAGAAGTTGGAAAAGGGCGATTTTGTCACCTTGGATTTCGGTTGTAAGTATAACGGATACTGTTCGGATATGACCCGTACTGTAGTAATCGGAAAAGCATCGGAAAAACAAAAAGCTGTCTACGAGACCGTATTGAAGGCGCAGGAAGCGGTATTGCAGCAGGTGAAGCCCGGAATGATCGGTAAGGATATCGATGCAATTGCGCGCAATATCATCAATGAGGCCGGATATGAGGGGTGTTTCGGACATGGTCTCGGCCATGGCACAGGATTGAATATTCACGAGTCACCGCGTGCATCTGTAAAGTACGACAAGCCGGTGACTGCCGGTATGACACTTACCGTGGAGCCGGGTATCTATATCAAGGACTTTGGCGGTGTACGTATTGAGGATATGATTGTTTTCAACGAAGACGGATATGAGAATCTGACATTCTCCCCGAAGAATCTGATAGAACTTTAGTATGAGGAAATCAATTGTTTTTTCAAAATAATTTTCAAGGGAAATTTCCACAGAAAACGAAAAAATAGTTGAAAAAAATATGCATATCGGTTACACTAAAGTGTAGCTATTATTCTAAGGAGGATCTTTTATGGTTTCAGCTGGTGATTTCAGAAACGGAATTACACTTGAAATTGATGGTGAAGTATTTCAGGTTGTTGAATTTCA
>JAZSIB010000283.1:0-3068 GCA_045533585.1 Lachnospiraceae bacterium
AAATAATACTGATAAGACGAAAGCTCATCCATCCGTTCCAACATCGGTGCCGGGTTTTTCGTCCAGAACACGATACAGTCCACCACCTCCGGCGATAACACTATCCTGCTGACCTGATGCGGATTCATCGGATTCCTCACGTACACAAAGCCTTCTTTTATTCTGTTATAAAACCAATCCGCATAATAATTCGGAATGTCGGTTCTGCGGCTTACACTTAGTATCATATTCTATTCCTCACTGTTTTCTGCCAAGTTACAGAATATCTTTTCTTTAATGATATCTTGTGAAAGCAATTCTTGAATGTCTTGACCTTTTGATAAATATGTACAATCCATATAATATTTTTCATCATACTGTTTCTTGAAAATTGCTATCACCTTATTTGTTGGATTCGACAATTTTCTCACATCCTCACTATAAAGCGTTACCGGATAATCTGTTTTGTTGCACTTTCTAAATCCTAAACTTAAAGACTTCTTACCATCTCCGACAAAATAATCAGCTTTAATGTATATACCACTATGAATAAAGTCACCTATCATGCAACTGTTATATAAAAGTTCAGAAAGATATGGCAATACTGTTAGTTTCTGCCGGACTTTCCCCTGTCCATCAACTTCAAAATCGCGCTCTGACAGTTTCCTATCGATACAAGCCGCAAAAAACTGTTGCGCCGACAATCCGGTAGTCACACCTGTCAAGTGCAAAAAATTCAAATCCCGAAATCCTACATATGTGCACTTATAGTTTCCTCTCTCCTTGTAGATAATCATAAAATGTCGATTCAACAATTTATCTTTATATTCTTTCGCTGCTTCAATAATAATCTTTAGTGCAAGTTTTTTATCTTGCTTCGCCATCTTCTCCCCTCTAAACGAAAAAGGCTGCCCTATCGGACAACCTTTTCAATTTACTGATTTTTCTGTTGTCTGCCAACCATCCGCTCTTACAAATGCGGCATATCTGTGGAGTTTTTCTGTTGCTCCCCAACCGTCCGGCCTACATAACCGGCATAACTGTCAGATTTTTAAGGTGTCAGTACACCTGATAGTTTCAACTATCTTGTAATAGTATTATATGATTTTGCAATAATACTGTCAAGGTGATCTTGTAATTTTTGGAAATTTCTACAAATTTTTCTGTCATCTCTTGTATGTTTCTGCCAATTCTACAGTATAAACTCAATCCGGTAATCCTCATCAATCAGCACATACTCTACGCCATACTGCTTGCACTGTGCCAGCATCTTTGCATTATCCTCTAAAACACTCTCCATGGTACAGTCCGAATCATCCAACCGTTCCTCGATTACACTTGCATATTTCTTAATGCCTTCAAAATGCTCTCGGATATACCGCTCGCTCATCACGAGACAGACATATTTAATCTTCGACCGATAACCTGTGTCAAAATACTGCTTCCAATCAAACGGTATATAACATCCCTCGACGATCAGATTCTGTCCGTTCTCAATTGCCGTCTTTACCATCTCAGCAACAATTGGCCACAGATAAGCCGTCAACTCTTCATCCGGGCTCATTGGTGTCAATGTCGTTTGTCCACTACGAATCAACCCCATCTTCAGATGGTCGATGGATAGATACGGATATTTATATTCTTCCAACAGCCTCTGCGCCAGTGCCGTCTTGCCGGTATGGGAAGCACCACCTATTAGTATAACCATAGTTTCCTCCGTTACGGTAAGATATGCCCCGCTGCCAGATACAGCCGGTACCACTCCTGTCTGGATAGCTGTACCTTCTCTGCCTCCATAATCTCCAATAGGCGGCTCTCGCTTGCAGTTCCTGTTACAACCTGCATACCTGCCGGATGGCGCAAAATCCATGCCGTGGCAATCGTTGTCTTACTGACTCCGTACTGCTCTGCCAAAGCCTGCAATTCATCGTTCAGCTTCGGATACTTCTCACTGTCAATAAAGCAGCCCTGCCAGTTCGGCATCTGGAACGGTGACCATGCCTGTA
This sequence comes from Lachnospiraceae bacterium, assembly GCA_045533585.1. Classification (GTDB taxonomy): domain Bacteria; phylum Bacillota; class Clostridia; order Lachnospirales; family Lachnospiraceae; genus SZUA-448. The sequence continues at coordinate 1,986 of JAZSIB010000283.1, forward strand.
TCGTAATATCGTTCAATCGGCAATAATCCAGAACGCTTCCATCCCGGTCCGTTGCCCCGTCCGTCGTCATATTCACTTCCAGACCGCTCGCTACCATCTCCGACACCGGAATGCTGAATTGGAGCTGATTGGCAACCAACGGTTGCTTCACATAACGCTTCAACAGCTCAATCTGCATTGGCTTATGGTTCGACACACCAAAATAACGCACCTTACCCTTCGCATGAAGTTCCTCAAATGCTTCTGCAACTTCCTCCGGCTCTACCAACGCATCCGGACGGTGTAGCAGCAGCACATCCAGATACTCCGTCTGCAAGCGTTTCAAAATACCGTCTACTGAAGAAATAATATGTTCCTTTGAGAAATCAAAGAATCCCTGACGGATACCGCACTTTGACTGTAAAATCAGCTCCTCGCGCTTGATGGACTTATCCTGCACCATTGCTTCCCCGAAGATGGCTTCACTCTGTCCTCCACCGTAAATATCTGCATGGTCGAAGAAATAGGCACCTTGTTCCAGTGCAGTATGTAAGAAACTCTGCATCTCACTACAACTCTTTCCTGCAAGGCGCATACAGCCTACCACAATGGCAGGCATTTTCTTTCCGGTTGTTCCAAACAAAATCTCTTTCATATCAATTGTCCATCCTTATTACTTTCTTTTCTTATGTCCTAAAAGATAAAAACCTACTCCCCCTAAAACCAAAAGAATGAGCGGCACGATGATTGTATATCCGATTGGTGCCGGATTCGTGGCAACAAATATCGCCGTCGGCCCATCCGCACCACCGATGATGCCGATACTAGCGGCTTCGTTTCGAGTCAGCATATATGCAAGGACCATTATAACACCTTGCCAAAGCAGAGAAAGCGCGCCGATAATTGCAACCACAAGACAACCCCAGCGCCACGGATTCTTACCACATGTATGCTTCTTCATCTACCCTTTTACCCCTCACTTCTATTCCGAACAAACAGAATCAGTCATTGTAAGAAAGAGACTATCCTCTCGGATAATCTCTTCCTTATATGTAATACTTATTAACTTAGCAATTAGAACACACCCTGTGCCATCATTGCATC
>JAZSIB010000183.1:0-9108 GCA_045533585.1 Lachnospiraceae bacterium
AAGACCGTTCTCTTATGAATGTTCCGTTTGTTACCGGTGATGAAGAACTGGATGCAAAGTTTGTTAAGGAAGCAAAGGCTGCAGGCTTTGAAAACCTGAAGGGACACCGTTCCGTTGGCGGTATGAGAGCAAGTATCTACAATGCTATGCCGAAGGAAGGCGTAGAAGCTCTTGTTGAGTTCATGAAGAAGTTCGAAGCAGAGAACCTGAAGTAATAAAAGAGACACAGGAATAGGGATTGATTCCGTGTGAAAGTGTTCTCAGAATGGAGAAATGATATGTATAGATATAAATGCTTAAACCCGATTGCTGCAATCGGTCTGAATAAGTTCAATGATAATTATAAGGCAACTGAAAATGTAGAAGAAGCAGATGCGATTCTCGTTCGTAGCGCCCAGATGCATGAGATGGAACTTCCGAAGAATCTGCTTGCTGTAGCAAGAGCCGGTGCCGGTGTAAACAACATTCCGCTTGATCGTTGTGCTGAGCAGGGTATCGTTGTATTCAATACTCCCGGTGCAAACGCAAACGGCGTTAAGGAGCTTGTGATTGCAGGTATGCTCCTTGCTTCCCGTGATATTGTTGGCGGTATTGATTGGGTTAAGACCGTGAAGGATGATCCGGACGTTGCAAAGCTCGTTGAGAAGGGCAAGTCTAAGTTTGCCGGAAAAGAAATTAAGGGCAAGAAGCTCGGTGTTATCGGTCTTGGCGCGATTGGTGTTCTTGTTGCAAATGCAGCAGTTAACCTTGGTATGGAAGTTTACGGTTGTGATCCGTTCATCTCCATTGATAATGCTTGGACTCTTTCTAAAGAGGTTATCCATGTAAAGACAAGAGAAGAGATTTATGCAAACTGTGATTTCATCACCGTACATACTCCGCTTGTTAAGAACGATGATCCGGATATCAATACGGCTAAGATGATTAATGAGTCCGCTATCCGCAAGATGAAGGATGGTGTTGTTGTTCTTAACTTTGCAAGAGATCTTCTGGTTGATGATGAAGCAATGGAAGCAGCTCTGAAGTCCGGTAAGGTTGCTAAGTATGTAACTGATTTCCCGAACCCGAAGAGTGCTAATATGGAAGGCGTTATCGCAATCCCGCACCTTGGTGCATCTACTGAGGAATCCGAAGACAACTGTGCAGTTATGGCTGTGAACGAAGTTCGCGATTACCTTGAGAACGGTAACATCAAGAATTCCGTAAACTATCCGGCATTGGATGCAGGTATCTGTGCTACCGAGAGCCGTGTAACCGTACTTCACAAGAACATTCCGAACATGCTGACCCAGTTTACCGGTACCTTCTCCGCGTTGAACATCAACATTGAGAACATGGTAAACAAGAGCCGTGGGGATTATGCTTACACTGTACTTGATATCGTAGGCAGCGTATCCGAAGAGAATGTAGCGAAGTTGGAAGCAATTGATGGCGTACTTAAGGTTCGTGTTCTGTAAGATGAAGCGACGTTAAATACAAAGATGATAGAGGTGATGGAAGTTTCGCAAATTTCCACCACCTCTTTTTGCTGAAAAAAGTTTTTGTAAAAACTTGCTATACAAGATGTAGTATGATACAATGATTGTTAGATTTGTGACATACTTAATATATTCCTGCGATTCAAAGTCTACATTTTTGTTTGCAGGTGCTGAAAGGGCATGGAGCGTATTATGCAAGAGAAGGGGATCTCACTGGCTGTTATCAAGCGGTTGCCGAGATATTATCGATATTTGGGTGATTTGATGGAGAATGATGTTGTCCGCATTTCCTCCAAAGAGTTAAGTGAACGTATGAATGTCACTGCATCGCAGATTCGTCAGGATTTGAATAACTTTGGGGGATTTGGTCAGCAAGGCTATGGTTATAATGTCGCATCCTTGTATCAGGAGATCGGAAAGATTCTCGGATTGGATAGCAAGTACAATATTATAGTAATTGGTGCGGGCAATATCGGTCAGGCATTGGCAAATTATAAGGATTTCGAGAGAAGAGGGTTTTACATCCGTGCGATGTTTGATGTGAATCCGGAACTGATTGGTAAGACATTCCGGAGTATAGAAGTATATTCTATGGATACACTCCACCGGTATGTGAAAGAGAATCCGGTAGATATTGCGGTAATTACGGTTCCGAAGGATAAGGCGTGTCAGATAGCCGGTGAGCTTGTTGAATGCGGAGTAAAAGCATTTTGGAACTTTGCACCGACGGATCTTCATCTGCCGGAAGATGTGAAAGTGAAAAATGTTCATTTGGCGGAGAGTCTGATGCAGTTGTCTTATAATATCAGCCGTGGTCAGTAGGAACGGCATGATAGAGGACAGAATATAATTGAGCGAATAATATGATAAAGATTTGTAACAGAGCATATCATAAGAATACGGATACATATACAATGTCGGAGATAGGAATCCCCGGCATTGTCCTTATGGAGAGGGCGGCATATGCCTTAGTGCAGGAAATACAGATGCATGTCGGAAAAAACGATAGGATTCTTGCCGTGTGCGGAAGCGGGAACAACGGTGGTGACGGAATTGCGGCTGCTCGTATCCTGCATTTGATGGGGTATTCTTGTGATGTGCTTTTGTTGTGCGGTAAACACGGGTTGACGGAAGAGACCGGGCAACAGTTGAAGATTGCACAGAATGCAGGGGTTACTGTTTACCCAATTGCGATGAGTGCAGATGGTTTATCTGATAAGGAATTCGAAGGAATTGCAGCCTATACGTTTGTTATCGATGCAATCTTTGGCATTGGGGTGACAAGGGCTATCGAGGAACCGTATAAGTCTGTGATTGAAAGGATAAACACATCGGAGGCATTTGTTCTTGCTGCAGATATTCCGTCCGGAATCGATACGGATACCGGGGCTGTGTTGGGAGTTGCTGTAGAGGCGGATATTACAGTCAGCTTCGGATATGGAAAACCGGGCTTATATTTGTATCCGGGGGCGGCGTATGCGGGGAAGGTGCTTGTCAGGGAGATTGGTTTTGTAAGTCCGGATGAGCCGGAATATGATATGGTTGCTTACGAAAAGGTAAAAGAGCTTCCGCTGAAAGCCCGGAGGGCAGATTCACACAAAGGAAGTTACGGAAAGATACTTTTGATTGCCGGTTTTGAAGAGATGAGTGGTGCATGTTGTATGGCGGCAGAGGCGGCATATCGCTGTGGAGCAGGGCTGGTACGTGTGTTTACAGGAGAAGACTCCAAACGGGCTTTGCAGGCAAGAGTGCCGGAGCTTATGGTAAGTTCATATGAGAATGCAGACTGGCAGACGAAATTGACGGAACAGCTTGCGTGGGCAGATGTAATAGCAATCGGTCCCGGAATCGGAACTGGGGAATTTGCCAAGCAGGTGTTGGAACAGGTATTGATATCCGGAGAAAAAGCTTTTGTTCTGGATGCAGATGCGTTGAATCTTTTGAATGGCAGACTTGAAAGTGTGCCGCATAAGGCTGTTCTAACCCCACATCCGGCTGAACTTTCCAGGCTCTTGGGGATTTCAATTGCTGAGATAAAAAAAGACCGCATCGGCGTACTTAAGAAATGTGATATAAGAGACGATATTGTACTTGTGTGTAAGGATGCGCGAACCATCGTTTCACAGGGGAAGCGGTTCTGCATTAATCTGAATGGAAACAGCGGTATGGCGACCGGTGGCAGCGGTGATGTGCTTACCGGGATTACGGCAGCACTTCTGGCAAGTGGAGCAGATGCATATGATGCGGCTTGTTCTGCGGTGAGGATTCATGCAGAGGCAGGCGATAAGGCGGCAAGAGAGTTATCGGAGCATGCGATGCTTGCGACAGATATCATTGCGCAACTTCCTGATATATTTTTGGAGATTGAACGCTTATAAGATATGAAGTGCACTTAAGTTGTGAGGATGACGGAGTGACGCAGGCAGAAAAAATGTATTAAAGTTTAAGAATAATCAGAAAGTGAAATTTTGCAGTTATGAGTGAGTATTACAGAGTATGTGCGCAGATTGATTTGTCTGCCGTGAGGAAAAATGTAGAAGCAATTCGTGCTTCGGTAAGACCGGAAAGCAAGCTTATGGTAGTGCTGAAAGCAGACGGTTACGGACATGGTGCCGTACCGATTGCAAAACGGATTGATGATATTGCAGATGCATATGGTATGGCAATTGTAGAAGAGGCTGTAGAACTTCGCGAGGCAGGGATTAAAAAGCCGATTTTGGTTCTCGGCTATACGGCAAGCCATCTGTACGATAAGTTGATTCAGTATGATATTACACAGACGATATTCCAATATGAGAATGCTTGCGAATTAAATGAGCTTGCCAAAAAAGCGGGAAAAACAGTCAAGATTCACATAAAACTGGATACCGGCATGAGCCGTATCGGGTTTGCTGTGACAGAAGAGAGTATAGAAGAGATTGTAAAGATATCAAAGCTTTCTAACCTTATCATGGAAGGTGTGTTTACACACTTTGCTAAGGCAGATGAGATAGATAAAGGGGCAACGGAAGTGCAATATCAGCGTTTCATGGAGATGGTGGAACGATTAGAGCAACGTGGGATACGGTTTGCCATCCGCCACGCTTCCAATACAGCAGCAATTATTGATCTTCCGGAGTACAATCTTGATATGGTACGTTGTGGTATTGGGACATATGGTATGTACCCGTCTGTGGATGTTCAGAAAAATCGTGTTGTATTGACGCCGGCAATGGAGTTAAAAACACATATTTCCTATGTGAAAGAACTTCCGAAAGGGGTAGGTATCAGCTACAACGGAACTTATATTACAGAACGGCCGATGCGGGTGGCAACGATTCCGGTCGGATACGGTGACGGATATCCCCGCCTTCTTTCATCGAAGGGAAGAGTTCTGATACATGGGAAATCCGCACCGATTCTTGGACGTGTCTGTATGGATCAGTTTATGGTGGATGTTTCAGATATTCCGGAGGCGAAGCAGAACGATGATGTCACGTTGATGGGACGGGACGGACATGAATGGATCTCTGCTGAAGAAATATCAGGTTATGCGGGAACGATTAATTTTGAGATTGTATGTGGAGTAGGAAAACGTATTCCACGTGTCTATATAAATTAGTATAAGATATTATTTTTATTCAATTGTCAGATAACGGAATACACGAGAAGATTCTGGGAATACTTGAGATATACCAAGAAAATGGAGTGTATTTCATGTTAATCAGACGTGGTGATATTTATTATGCGGATTTGCGACCTGTTGTGGGTTCGGAACAGGGAGGCGTCCGTCCTGTACTCGTAATTCAGAATGATGCAGGGAACCGGCATAGTCCGACAGTGATTGTAGCAGCAATCACCAGCCGGATGAACAAAGCCAAGCTTCCGACCCATGTTGAGGTAAGTGCAGAAAGATATGGTATTGTAAAAGATTCTGTGATACTATTGGAACAGGTAAGAACCATTGATAAATCCCGATTGAGAGAAAAAATCTGCCATCTTGAGTCAGATATCCAGCGAAAGATTGACCGTGCTTTGTTAATCAGTCTCTCCTTGGATACATATCTGTACCGCACATGACAGAAGAATGCAAAGGAGATTGTTATACAAATGTTAGAAGATCCGCTACGAAGCATTGCATTGATGGTTGTGTTGATATTGGTCAATGCGTTTGTTTCTGCAGCCGAGGCTGCATTAACCGGTATTAATGAGGCAAACGTTCGTAAGAGAGCAGAAGAAGGCGATAAGAAGTCAGAACGCCTGTTAAAGATGCTGGAAGCGAATGATACCTACATAAATACAGTTGAGTTTTTGCTGGTCTCATTTAATTTATTGCTTGGTGTACTCTTTGCGTCTTCCTTATATGGAAGAGTGCGAGTATGGCTTGGAGAGTTGCTTTCTATTTCAGATAACAGCTTTCTGATGAATACAGTAATGGTTGCAGTAGTTTTACTGCTGATTTATATTGTTGCGGTTGTCAGCTTTGTGTTTCCGAAAAAACTTGCAATTAAGCATGCGGAGAAGATTGCATACAGTTACGGATTCAGTCTGAAAGTTGTAACAGCAGTGCTGTATCCGATTCTTTGGCTTGCAGATAAAAACACCAAGTTACTCTTATGGCTGTTCCGAGTAAAACCGGAGGAGTTAGAAGAGTCCGTGACGGAAGAAGAGATTATTTCGATTGTAAATGAAGGTCAGGAACAAGGCGTACTGGATTCGGAAGAAGCGGAGATGATATCCAATATCATTGAGTTCGACGAAAAAGAAGTGAAGGATATCATGACGCATCGTAAGAAAATTGTGGCGATTGATGCGTCGTACAGTATTGAAGAAGCTCTGCGTTTTATGCTGAATGAGAGTTATTCCCGTTTTCCTCTTTACAAAGAAAATATCGACGATATTATCGGTATTGTACATCTGAAGGACGTAATTCGTTTTCATCTGAATCCGGAGCTGGCACAGCTATCCTTATGTGAGGTTGCGAGTGAACCGTATTTTGTTCCGGACACGCAGAATATTGATTCGCTCTTGCATGATATGCAGACGAAGAAGATTCATATGGCAGTTGTAATCGATGAATATGGACAAACTGCCGGTATTGTTGCGATGGAAGATATCTTAGAGGAGATCGTCGGAGATATTCAGGATGAGTACGATACCGAAGAGGAAAATATCACGGAACAGAATGAGGATGAATATCTTGTTACCGGTGAGACAGACCTGGAGGAGTTAAGCGAGCATCTGGGAATTGAGTTCGATGAGGAAGATTTTGAAAATTTTGACACTTTGAATGGCTTATTGATCTCTAAACTTGATCGCATTCCGATGGATGGCGAGACTGCAGTGATTGAAATATGCGGTTATGAGTTTGAGATTATAGAAGCGATGAATAAGATGATTCGTCTTGTAAGGATTACCAAGATGGAGCCGGATGATACGACGGAAGAGCTTCTTTCAGAGGAAGCATAATCATTGCACTTTGCTTGCAGAAGTGTTAATGTACAAAAGGCAAGCAGAAATGCTTGCCTTTTGTTTGCGTATAATAGGGTGGGAGTAGAAAGTGTATAATTCACTATCCAATGAGTAGTATAGAGAGTATTTGTGATTAAATTGTGTTTTTTGTTTGAAATCCAAATAACACAATTATTATAGCTTCGCTTGTTTCAGATGCTGAAGCATTTTTTTACGGTACTTTTGTAAAATTGTGTGGCATTGAGTGTATAGTATTGAGGAAGGAATATGGATTATAAGTTGTTGGCGGATACTGCATTGCTTGCAGGGGAATTGATGTTGCAGAGTGGTGCAGAAACTTTCCGTGTAGAAGAGACAATTACGAGAATATTGAAGACCTCGGGACAGGAGCGTACTGAGGCAATTGCTTATGCAACCGGAATTATGCTGACATTAGACGGAAAAGACAGTGGTGTGATTTCGTTGGTTGTTCGTATTGGGGACAGGGAGACAAACCTCGGACAGGTTTGCGAGGTGAACAATATTTCGCGTAGATATTGTGACGGGAAGATAACACTGGAAGAGGCAAATGCAAGGTTAAAGGCAATGCGCAGGGTGAAGCGTTATCCGGATTGGGTTATTACGGTTTGTGCGATTGTGACTTCGGCGGCGTTTACTCTACTGCTGGGAGGCGGCGTATATGATTGTCTGTTTGCGGCGGTTTACGGTGTGTTACAGGTTATGTTTTTATTCCTCAACCGAAAAATTCGTATTAATCGTTTTATTTTAAATATGATTACAGCATTTTTTGTGGCATTGATGACAGAAGTACTTGTATTGGTGTCCCAGATTCCGATCAATCAGGAGCTTTTGATTGCAGGTTCTATCATGCCAATGCTACCTGGTGTGGCACTGACCAATGCACTTCGTGATACCTTGCAAGGGGACTATATGTCGGGTGCGGTGCGGACAATCGAGGCAATAATGGTTGCAGTAGCGATTGGTATCGGAATCGGTGCAGGGTTGTTTGCGGGGACTTTGTTGTTTTAACAAATGCGACGTAATGAAGACAGTTTTTTCAGTAAATAAAACTGAAGGTGTGAAGAGTCAATAATACAAATTTATATATTTTACGGGGATAAAAGATGACAACAGTAATTCAAGTAATCGGCGCGTTTCTGGCAGTTGTAACGATTGCGGTGTTGAACGGCGTTCCAAAAAAATATCTTATATATAGTGGAACTGTAGGAGCTGCAGGATGGGCAGTTTATCTGTTTATGCGGTATATGGGGACAAATGAAGCGATGGCGATGTTTGTAGCAACGTTAATTGTTGCGATTGTGTCGCATGTGTATGCAAGGCTTCTGAAGGCTCCGGTGACGCTGTTCCTTGTATGTGGCATATTACCGCTGGTACCCGGAGTTGCGATGTATCGGGTGGTATATTATCTGTTGATATCGGATACGGTTACAGCAGGGCATTACGCCGTTACAACAGTGTCGGTTACCGGTGCTATCGCATTGGCTGTGTTCTTTGTGGACACGGTGTTTAAGTTAAAAAAGCCGAAGTTTTGGACGACAGAATTTCGTACAAGTAAGGCAAAGAGGGGTGCTGCAGAGGTAAAAGTACCGGAAATATCACAGAAATAAAAGGAACAAAGGAATGAATTTAGAATGAAGATAAGCGTAATTTGTGTCGGTAAATTAAAAGAAAGCTTTCATGTAAAAGCGGTAGGAGAGTACGCGAAGCGTCTGCAGGCTTATTGCAAGTTGGAAATCATAGAACTTGCAGATGAGAAGACACCGGATGGAGCGTCTGAAGCAGAAGAAAGAAAAATTAAGGAAGTAGAAGGTCAGCGTATTCTGAAAAGTATCAAAGATGATGCACTGGTGATTGCACTTGCGATTGAAGGCAAGATGATGTCTTCAGAGGAGTTTTCGGCTGAAATTGATCGCATCGGATTGCAGGGGGGATCGCACATTGTATTTATTATCGGCGGTTCGCTCGGACTTTCGGATGCAGTGCTGCAGCGGGCTGATAAGAAGTTGTCATTTTCAAAGATGACGTTTCCGCATCAGTTGATGCGGGTTATCCTATTGGAACAAGTATATCGTGCTTACCGGATTATTCATAATCAACCATATCATAAATAAGGAGTGGCTGAATCTAAGTTCATAAGGAATGCAAAAAAGGGTGGCAA
>JAZSIB010000102.1:0-15964 GCA_045533585.1 Lachnospiraceae bacterium
TGGCGAGCTTGTGAGACAGGATATTAGTGGCGCTGCGTCACGGCCCAAGTGCAAACGGGTCACCGATGCAATTTATAACAACTTGGAAAGCGGATGACTCATAAAAAACCGGACCGTCAAATGCGACAGCCCGGTTCAGTATTTTATAAGTCGAAGTATGCAGCAAACTCTGCCGGATGCGGAATCGTGTTAATCTTCTTTGCTTCCGCTCTCTTCTTTGCTACCCAGATATCAATCAGTCTCTGCGGGAATACACCGCCTGCAGTCAGATAATCATGGTCTTTCTCGAGTGCATCGAGTGCCTCATCGAGCGTCTTCGGCAACGCCTGAAGCTTGGACTTTTCTTCCTCAGACAAATTGTAGAGGTTGAAGTCAAACGGACCCCAGTTGCACTTGCTCGGGTCGATCTTCTTCTGGATACCGTCAAGACCTGCCATCAGGATTGCAGCATATGCATAGTACGGATTACAGGTTGCATCCGGGCTTCTCAGCTCAAAACGACGCTTGTCCGGAGTCTTTGCATAAGCCGGGATACGGATAACTGCACTACGGTTGGAGGTTGCGTAACCGATAGTTACCGGAGCCTCAAATCCCGGAATCAGTCTCTTATAAGAGTTGGTGGACGGGTTGGTGAACGCACAGAGGGATGCTGCGTGGGTCAAGAGACCACCGATGAAGTAATGTGCAGTCTCACTCAGTCCCGAGTAGCCTGCATCATCACAGAACAACGGCTTTCCATCCTTGAACAGTAACATATGCACGTGCATACCGTTGCCTGCTTCACCGTAAATCGGCTTCGGAAGGAAAGTTGCAGTCTTGCCTGCCTGAACAGCGGCGTTCTTAACCACATACTTGATAATCATGGTATTGTCTGCCATCGTTGTCATCTCGCCAAGCTCAACTTCGATTTCCATCTGACCGGAACCGCCAACTTCGTGGTGGTGGTATTTTACCTTAACGCCTGCTTCTTCGAGCATCAGGCACATATTGCTTCTAAGGTCATAGCAGATATCGTGCGGCTTATCAATGTGATATCCGCCCTTCTGCGGCACCTGATAACCAGCATTCTCACCTGCGTTACCGGTATTCCACTCTGCCTGCTTCGTATCAAGGGAATAAGAAACCTTCTGGGACTGTACATTAAAATCAACACGGTCAAATACATGGAACTCGAATTCCGGTCCGATGATCATCTCATCTGCAATACCGGTGGACTTCATGTACTCTACCGCATGCTTGGACACGTTTCTCGGGTCCTGGTCAAATCTGCGGTTGGTCGGCTTGTCAATGATAAATACATCGCCGATCATCGAGATGGTCTTTACTTCTGCAAACGGGTCAAGCATTGCGCTTGCAAGGTCCGGGATGAATACCATATCACTCTTCTCAACCGGAGCGAATCCATAGTTGTAGCCGTCAAAGCCGATACCGTCTTCCATCAGGGACGGCTGGAATCTGCTCTCCGGAATCGCGATGTGTCTCCATCTTCCGTCAAGGTCGATCATCTTAAAATCGATCATCTTTACGTCGTTTTCCGCACAATACCTCTTTGCTTCTTCAAATGACTTAAACATTTTTCATACCTTCCTTCCATTAAGTTTCTTATTATTACAATGCGACTTCTTCTGTCGCATGTTTTTCAATGCACTTACTTTACCATCACATTACAACTGTACTGTCTTCCGTAAATACTTACGGTAATCACCGCCTTCCCTTGTTTTCGCGCAGTAATCTTACCGTACTTATTCACACTTGCAACCGAAGGGTTCGAAGACGTCCACTTCGCCTTCGCATAACTTTCCAATCTCTGTTCGAAGGTATCTCCCTTCTTTATCGTAATGTCTTCTGTTGCCAACAGCTTCAGGTCACACAAAGCAAGTCCGCTGTCCTCTATCAGCTTTTTCGCTTCCGGATTCAGTTCCTCTGCTACCGTATAGATTTTTACGTTATCCGGACAGTTCTCCTTAATCTCATACAGTAGCTTTTCGCATAACTTCTTATCAATCTCCGGACTCACGGTCACGTACTGTATCCCATCACAGAAGCGGAAGAGGTCATCACCGAGCTCTGTCAGTGATTCCGGAAGTGCAAGGTTGTACAAACGCTTACAATGCCAAAATGCATTATCCCCGATACTCTGCAGATTGTTAGAAAGACGGATATTCTTCAAACGGTAACATTTTTCAAATGCTGCGCCGCCGATTACCTGCACGGAATCTGCCATGCTGATACTTTTTATCTTATAACAATCGCTAAATGCTCCGCTGCCGATTGCCGTCACAGAATCCGGAATCTCGACTGATTCTATTTTCAGATTCCCTTGAAACGCCGCTGTCGCAATCGTTTTTACTGTGTTCGGAATCTTCACTGCGCCACTGCATTGACTTCCATCAACCAAAATTCCGTTACAAATTAACATCGAATTGTTCTCCGCCAACTGTGCTTCCAGCCACGGAGTGGAAGCAAATGTTCCCCAGCCAATTCCCTTTAAGCTATCCAGACTGCCGATATCTGTAAGCTTGTCACAGCACCAGAATGCCCCCCTACTAATCCACTCAACATTAGAAAGGCTGCTGATTACTTCGAGATTCTTACACTGGTAAAAGGCTTCTGCTCCGATTGTTTTCAAACCCTTTCCAAACTGTACTTCTTTTAACTTTGTACAGCTCTCAAATGCTTTTTCCTCGATTGTCGTCACGCTATCCGGAAGCACTACCTTCTCCAACGTCTCCGTACAATACCGGAAAGCCCACTCTCCTATTGTATGCACTCCGTCCGGCACAACGACCTCGGCAGTGTTTCCCGCATAGTCAAACAGGATTCCGTTATAGATTGAAAACTTCGGTTCGGTAACAATATTCTCCCATTGCTGATATGGTTTGTCTCCGACGCGGACTCTACAGTAATATTCTTTCCCCTCCAAAGTTGCAACAATCACTGCCGTACCCTGTTTTTCGGGATAAACTCTTCCCTTTTTCGTAACCGATGCAACCGAAGGATCGGTAGACTTCCACTCCGTCCGCGGATCCTTCAGACAATCAAGAGGGTATGATTTCCCTCCCTCATACAAATACAAATCAGTCCAATTTAGTACTATTTTCTCTTCCTCTGCCTTCACAGACATCGGAACCGCCAAGCCGACAAAAAGTACCAGCAACACTGCCATCCATAGTTTTTTCATACCCATCGTCCCCCTTAACTACACATACTTCGCATATCTGCGATTCCGCTCCAGACGTTCCTCCAGCGGCAGTTTTTCTGCATCTGCAATCTCATATACACCGAAGGTATCGTACAGACGTGACACCGGATCTACCTCGACAAAGGTACACCACGGCAGCCAATGACAATGTCCGTTGTACACCTGCTCTGCGAAGAATCCGCTCTCATGCACCAGACCCGGGATTGCATAGCCGAAGCTGCCGTCCACATCGTTTGCCTGTTTGGAGTTGATGTGGATGAACTCCGCATAATCCAGATAATGTTCATCCCCTGTCAACAAATATAAGCGGTAATATACGAAGCTTCCGCACGCCATATAAACATCTGCTGCGCCGCTTCCGACGGTAATATGACTCTGACCGCTGATATGGTTTTTGGAGAACGGCATATACGGATACGGAGTCACAATCGGGAAATTCCACATATACGTGAAGGTCTCCACGTAGTCTGCTGCGCCCTTCGCCGCCTCGATCCAGCGTTCCTCACCTGTCAGGTCGTGCAGTGCGATAAATGCAAACAATGCGTAGATACCGGCTTCCTTATCCAGGATATCCTGATTGTCACAGGTTCCGCCACGATACTCCATATTGATATACAGGTTGTCATAAGACCACTCACCCGCCTTGATTGCCGCCGTCTTATATGCTTCCTTCTTTGTTACGTAATACATCTGCATCAGGAAACGGATCACACTCGGCGTATTTGCCTTGGAGTCCATGCACATGGTACTGTCATAATTATAAGAACGATAATAGCTTCCGTCTTCATTCTGTACCCGGACAAGCCAGTCCGCAGTCTTTACACAGTAATCCAGCCACGATGCCTTCTCTTCGCCATGCTTTTTCAGGAATACATACGCATCAATTACCGCCTCCAAACCGTCACCAATCTGCCTTATCCACTGTGGCTGCGGCTCAAACATATCCGCTGCCATCTGGTACCATACCTTCGGACAGCCTGTCTCTGTCATCGTCTTGTTCACCCAGAAGTCAAGGATTCCGCAACCTTTCTGTACCGCTTCCTCGTCGCCCTCCAGTGTACCCCAGCGCAGCAACTGGTAACCGATACCGGTCTGCTGTCCGACAAATCCAATCTCAGCCGAAGTCGAGTTCGGATCAAACTGCGGAAGCTGTGCCGCAAACGGAGTTCCCCATACATCATTTCCATAGTGATGCGTCACCTTCTTCAACAGCCGCATGTTGTTATGGAACAGTTCCTCGTTGCTAAGGTCTGCCAGGCGGTCCTTCATACGCGGATAGATATGACGCCAGGTCGTCTTCATCATCTCCTGATACGTCTCATACTGTCCGAGATAAATTCCTACCGTGTACTTCTGTACAAATCCCTCTTCCACCGGATGATTCACACGCTGCAGGCTCATCGGCTTCACGCCATCCACCGGAACACGGACATTCAACGGAAGCTCTCCGTTCACACCGGGGTAGATGTAATCAATCGAAAGTCCGTCTACCTGTATATCCAACGGTATCTTAATCTGCGCACCATAATACGTATACAGTACCGTCTCCGGATTCGGCCGGCTGATGCCAAGCGCACCGATATTCGTCTTCGGATCTACAAAATTCTCACTGGATACGCGGTCAACCGAACCAAGTACCACATCCGCATCCCAACGGGAGAAGCAGATGGTCTCGCCCGATGCAATATTCTGCATTGCAAACATCGGGAGTCCGGAGTAGGTCTCTTTACGCCAATAGTAGGTTGCATCCATGTTCTTGCCCTGTGCGTACGACGGTGCATATTCGTTGTGCTTATACCACTCACCCGGTGAGAAATAATTATAATCTGCTACTGCATCGGATTCTTTCGTCCAGAAACCAATCTTCGTCTGGAACCCAAGATCGTCTTCAGCTTTTTTCAGCACGGTTACTTCACGTTCTACCTTGAAGTCTTCACCTTCTACCCGATATACATCGCATACAGCAAATGCAGAACCGTTCTTTGACTCATAAGAGCCCTTTGCGACAACCGTATCTCCCACAACCTCAAAGCTCTCATACGGAACATCCGAAAACAGGCTGACCGCCGCTATGGTCTTTACTGACACATAGACCGGGCGTGCATTGAAATACAGCTCTTTTCCTGCTTTTGCAATCCGAACCCCACCGTTTTCAAACGACATTTCATACTGACCGTTCACCAGCTTCATAACAACCCTACCTCCTCTTATCGAGAATTTATTAAACAACTGTTTTTGCCCTTTGATTGCTTTGCAATTCTTATTCCCCGTATTATTTCAAATTTATTCGTTCTAAAAAGTTGATAAAGTCCGCTCCGGCTTCCTCCAGCGGTCTATTATTCTGATAGATATAATCATACTCATACTGATTCACTTCATCATCCGAAGCATTGCCCCAGTCTGCACTCATCTGGTCCCGTTCCACCAGAAGCGTCACGAGGCGGGTCGGAATCCGTTTTTTGAACTTCTCTATCTCTTTCGGTTCCCGGATATGTACAAACATCAACTCGAAGTCACCTGCCACGAATTCTTCATAACAGTTATAAAGATAAGTCGTCGGAAGCTCATTGTACTCCGTAAATAATTGCTTGAGATCCGACAGGAATTTGCGTGACTTCGCATCCTTGCCGCCGTCCCATCCATTGGCAAGGGCGATGTTTTTAATCGGCGTAATGGATGAAACATTCATTACCTTATACTTTGTTGCTGCCGCATCACAGAGCGTGTCTTTTCCGACACCACCTCTGCCATTGATTATGATTACAGTCTTCTCCATGTTTTATCCATTCCTTCCCGTCTTTTCTCAATTCCTTCACCGGCGCTGTTACATCACCGGTCCTTCCTCCAGATATATCATAAGGTTGTACATCATTTCAGCATCTGCCGTTCCGCTTTCCACATACTGCTGTACGGAATCCAATACCGCCAGGATGTCCTCCTCTGCCATATCTCCCTGCTGCTCCAGCTGCTTTTTCATCTCACTCTGAATCGTATCTTTTACGTCTGTGTAACCCAGCATTGCTTTCGTGATATTCCGACAGGTCTCATCCGACACAAATGGAGAATCCTCCAGCTTACAGATTTTCTCCAGAAGCTCTTTTGCCTTTCCCATAGAAGCGTTTTTTTCCATGTCGTCCGCAAGGGAAGACACTGCCAGCAGAAGTTCAATCAGCTCCTTAAAATCTTCCTCTGTCTCTTTGAAGTTCTCGATCTTTCCGCATGGAACCACAGCCACATCCAGTTCTGAGAGCAGACTTTCCAGCAACACGTCTACCATGGCCGGAACGACTGTTTCCGCCAGCTTCAGTTCATATACAGCATCTGCAAACTCAGCAGCAAAGCCGTTTTCCAGCTTTTTGATATCCAGTGCTTCGATGCTCTTCACATCCATGAGCCCGTATTTATCCAGAAGAAGCACAATATCCATGATTCCCATAAGGTCATTTTCGATTTCCGCAAGCGTCATGCTGTTTACTGCACTCTGCACTGCAGTGGTAAGCGGATTGCTTTCCGTCTGCTGTAAGCCCAGCTCCGTAACATAGCGGAATGCTGCCAGTTTATTCTTATCCGAGAACACAGACAATTCAAACACATCGTTCACCAATGCTTTTGCAGGTGGAACTGCCTCTGCCAGCTTCTCTGTCTTAAAACCATCCAGCACATCAACTACTTCTACCGCTTCCGGCACCAACGCCAGTAACTCATCCAGATCCTTCTGCGTATACTCTCGTCCGCGAATCTCTACACTTGCCAGCGAACGATACATCACAGAAGACAATGCATCCAGCTGCACGGTTTCATAAAACTTTGCCGCCAATGAATCCGACCAGAAAAAGCAAGCATCTACCGTTCCACTGACGGAACCCTTCTGCAAGCACTCCTGTCCCACCGGCTCAATCGACTTACTCAACTGTGCCACCGGCATAAAAGTAATCGCACCCAAAAATGCGCCCATCACGACACCAACACCTGCTCCATACAGCTTGGAATTCAGTGTCAACGACTGCTTCTCCTCAGGAGCAACATCTTTCTCAAACCATCTGCAAATAAGAGCAAAAACAGGCCAGCTGATCAACTTTAAAAGCCAAAATGCAATCACAAACAACAGAGGAATCACAATCGTTGCAGCCACGGCAAGCAGTGTCTCCACCAGAGGAACCATTACTGTTATATCCGCATCCTTAGCTGTCATATCTACGATATTCTTCGCCGCTTCCGCAAGTGTGGTACAGTCCTCACCCGGAGCCAGCTTATTCACCACCAGCAGAATCACAGTTTCCGCCAGCCACGGTATGGCGAAGAACAGGATTACGCCGATTACAAGCAAAGTTCCTGCACGCAACAGACTCTTCATTACTCCGCGACAAAAACCGATTCCTGCTTCTATCAAAATCAGAAGTAATACAATTACCAATGCTATAATAGCTAATATTCCTCTCATCGTAAGCCCTTTCCCTTATCACCTCTCCGCCAGTAGCGGAATCCTTGCATAATAATCCAAATCTAATATTTTTTTCGCTATATTAAACTTACTCGACAAGATACTGTGCATCATCGATACATAGCCCTCCGGAAGCTCCACGCCTTCCTTCACAAAGGTTCTTCCGGCTTTCGCGCTATACTCACATAGCTCCGTCATCAGACTCCAGTTATTGAACAACACATATCCCGGAGAATCTGACATAATATCATTCCCCATCAGAAGGCGTGAGTCATACTCCAGCCCAAACAGGTTCGACACCGTCGGCAGCACATCCACATTCGAGCAAGGTTTTTCCACCTCTACCGGTGCCTCCATTGCCGAATTCCAGATAAGCAGACCTTCCCGATACAGATCAGCTTCCGTAACCAGAGGTTCGCCACGAAGCTCTTCGACCTCTGCATCAGTCAGACCATACGGATAATGATCTGCCGTCAGTACAAAAACAGTCTCATCCAGCCGTCCTGCCTTCTCCAGTTCCTCTACCAGATAAGTGAGCGCATGCTCTAACTCCAGATTGCATGCAATATATGCAAGTACCGGCTCCGAATACTCCAGATGCTCCACCAGCTCTTTGTTCTTCCGTGCCATTACATTGCTCTTGAACAGATAATCCTTGTGCCCACTGACCGTCATATAATATGTATGGAACTTCTCCGCATTGATGTATTCCGGCAGCGTCTCCTGCACCATCAAAAGGTCGGATTCCGGCCAGGTGTTCTGCTCTGCCAGACCACCGCCCTCTCCCTTGTAGTCATATCCCATATTCGGATGCGACAGATGACGGTCGTAATAGTCATATGAGTGATTGTGATAAGCGTAGCACTCGTATCCCAGTCTTGAAAACTGGTTTCCCAGACAAAAATACATCAGATTATCATGCGACTTTGCCATACTGGAATACTGCTGCGGATACAGACCGGTATCCATCAGATACTCGCCGTCACTTGTGCTCGAGAACCAGATGCCCTGATAGTAATTATGAAAACGGAAGCCCTCGTTGAACATACGATAAAGCGTCGGTGTCAATTCCTCAGATACCATATCCGGCGAAAAAGCCTCTGCACAGATCGAGATCAGATTGTATCCCTCAAACATGCCGGTGTATGCGTTCTTCCTTGTTCCTTCCGCCACGGAAAAATACTTATGTAACTCCTTTACTGCAGCATCCTGCTCTGCTTCTGCCAATGCTGCAAAATCAATATCCATAATGTTCGGTGAAGTATCAATCGGCGTTGGTGTCGGGGTTGCAGTCGGCATCGGTGTTGCACTTACTGTACTGCCACCCTGCTTATCTTCTGCATCTTCTCCATCCGGAACTTGCGTCGGCTGCAGCGCTTCCGTCGGTGGTGCCGCTGTCGGTGCCTGCGTTGCGGTCGGCAGCGGAACATAGGCAATTACCTCATCTGCAACTGCGCCCTCTCCGACCAACGACACAATCAGATCCTGCGTCACACTTGCCGCCACCCCGAGTCTTCGATATCCGTGCTCCTGTATCCATTTTCCATGAATCAGATCATACGGCATCATTGCCTGTGTACCAAACAGCGGAAGAGAAAAGTATGCACCTGCCAACACTCCCACTCCCAACATCAAGCCACCGAGCGGAACAAAAACCCTACACCGCTCCGCAATCAGACGCTTTTTCAGAAGCACCGCCAGAACCGCAAACGCACTGCCAAACAACACTACGGAAAATGCACAATCCCATACCGCCTGTGCCACCTGTCCGAAAAACTCAGTGATAGCAACTGCATTGCCTGCCACTGCAGTCGGTGCCATAAAAAACTTAAACACATAATAATAAATCCGTTGTCCGCAATAAACAAATACAATAACTGACAATAGAATCCATGACAGGATCAGATTAATCCTTCGGGAAAAAGCAGAAGTCAGACACATGCATATCAGACCGACCCCAAGTCCGATCAGACACGGCAGCAACCAATCCGTCCCCTGAAGCCCAAACACCTGCCAGTGAAACACCAATTCAAAGTACACAAAGAGCAAAGGAAAAAACAGTAGACCAAATCCTGTCGATTTCGACTTTTCCTGCTTTTTTTCTTCTTTTTTTGCTGTTTTTTCTTTGATTTCCTGCAAGTTTTCCGCTTTCATTGCAGAAACAGCAGCAAGCTGTTGTTTAGCCTGCTGCCGCCTTTTTTTTATCTGCTTTTGCCGATTCGATTTTTTCTTATTAATCTTCTTCGCCATGTCGGTCTCCGTTCAACGCAAGTTATCCAAACAACCCGCTTACGAAATCCTGCTTATAGTATCGGTCACTCTTTCTTAAACCGTGTGCTCTGCGTAAAGCTGTGTAAGGATATCCTTCACATTCTTAATCACTTCATCCTTCGGTGCCTTCACGGAAATCTTCTTATCACGGGTCGTAATCTCAACCACGCCTTCTTTTAAGTTTCTCGGGCTGACAACCACACGTACCGGGATACCAAACAGATCCGCATCTGCAAACATAACACCCGGACGGATATCTCTGTCGTCATAGAGCACTTCAATACGTTCTTTGTTCATCTCCTCGTAAAGTGCATCGCTGAGCTGCTTGGTCTCTTCATCGTCTACACGAAGACAGCAAATCTCAACTTCCCACGGAGCGATGGTAATCGGCCAGATCGGACCGTAATCATCATGGCAAACCTCCGCAACCGATGCCGCCAGGCGACCAACACCGATACCATAGCAACCCATAATCGGGTTATGGATTTCACCGTCTGCGTCCGTATAAGTCATATCCATCGCCTTGGAATACTTGGTGCCGAGCTGGAAGATGTTACCCACCTCGATACCACGGGAAATGCCGATTGCCTTCTTGCCACACTTCGGACAGATACCGCCCTCTACAATCTTAGCAAGGTCATAGTACTCGACTTCACCGCACTCGCGCTCGATGCTAAATCCGGTATAGTGCATATCCACTTCGTTGGCACCGGTCACTACATTGTTACGTCCCTTCAGGGAAGTATCGAACAGCACCGTTACGCCCTCCGGCAGCCCCTTCGGTCCGATAAAGCCTGCACAGATACCGCTTTCTTCGGTAATGATTGCCGGATGAACGGCCTCACCTACCACTCTGGTCAGCTTAGACTCGTTCAGGTCAAGGTCACCGCGGATAAAGATGATAACATAAGAATCATCCATGTTTTTCTGGTAAACAACTGCCTTACAGGTATCTTCCGGACGAATCTTCAGGAAAGCACACAGCTCCTCGATTGTGCTGGTGCCCGGCGTCGGAACCTTAGCAAGTTCTGCCTGTGCCGGTGCATCGCTGTTATCTACGATACTGTCCGCAGCTTCCATGTTCGCCTTGTAATCACATTCGCCACAGATTGCAATAGAGTCCTCACCTGCCGGAGTAAGAAGCATATACTCGTGGGAGATGCTTCCACCCATCATACCGGAATCCGAAGCCACAACCACGGTCTGCGGAATACCGCAACGTGCAAAGATACGGTTGTAAGCTTCGTAACACTTGTAGTAGTAATCCTCCAGATCTTCCTGTGAGGTATGGAAGGAATATGCGTCCTTCATCGTAAACTCACGTACACGAATCAGACCTGCGCGCGGTCTTGCCTCGTCACGGAACTTCGTCTGAATCTGATAAATCATGAACGGATAACGTGCGTAGGTCTTCGCATAATCACGTACCAGCTGCACCGCAGCTTCCTCGTGAGTCATACCGAGTACCATCTTGCTTCCGTTACGATCCTTGAAGCGTAACAGCTCATCCGCAACGCTGTCATAACGTCCGGACTCCTCCCAGAGGCTGCCCGGAAGTGCTACCGGGAACAGAACCTCCTGTCCGTCGATGCGGTCCATCTCCTCACGGATAATCGCTTCAATCTTCTTCGTAATCCGCTTCGTCGGTGGGAACAAAGAATAAATACCATTAGCAACATATTTGATGTAGCCACCCTTTACCATCATAGCATGGCTCTCGATTACACAATCTGCGGGACGCTCCTTGAAGCGCTCACCAATCATACTTCTGACCTTCATAACTGCCTCCGTTTGAGAATACTTTATTTTTCGTTCTTCTCTCTTTTCTGCGCTAACTCATTAACGCATATATAAAAATATTTATAGCACAAAACTTTTCTTTTGTCACTAGCATTTTAGCTAAAACAAGCGTTTTATTCCCCTATCTTTTCACTAAGTTTGTACATTGGCAGAAACCACAAGTTGTGCTATCATATGCATCATATTTATGCATGAAGAACACCATTGCTCTATAATGCATTTTCTACAGCGCATGCAGCAAGAGCAGACTTTATTTCTGAAAATCCATCACGCAATATAAAATAGGTGAAACAATGAAAAAAACAAACTCCTTTGAAATTGATATGTGCAACGGACCGCTGCTCGGCAAGATCCTGCGGTTCTCTTTTCCTTTAATTTTCTCCGGCTTGTTGCAACTCTTGTTCAATGCCGCCGATATGATTGTAGTCGGTAAGTTTGCCGGCAAACAGTCCCTTGCTGCCGTTGGCGCTACCGGTTCACTGATTAATCTTCTGGTAAATGTATTTATCGGTCTTTCCGTCGGTGTTAATGTTCTGGTTGCCCGGTATTATGGGGCTAATCAGGAACGTGAAGTCAAAGATACAGTTCATACTGTAATTACTCTCTCCGTAGTCTGTGGTCTCTTCCTAAGCATTGTGGGCATCATCCTTGCGAAACCGCTTCTCACACTCATGGATACCCCGGCTGACGTTATCGACCTTGCGGCACTTTATATGCGCGTATATTTTGCCGGCATGCCGGTTATGCTCCTGTATAACTTTGCAAGCTCCGTCCTGCGTGCGGTAGGCGACACAATCCGTCCGCTCCTGTTTTTAACAATTGCAGGTTTTATCAACGTAGGACTGAACCTTATCTTCGTTATTGTTCTGCATATGGACGTTGCAGGTGTTGCACTTGCAACCATTATCTCACAGGCTTTCTCCGCACTCTGCGTTGTGATCTGTCTGATGCGCGACGATGCAAGCTACAAACTTGACTTAAGGAAGCTTACCATCAACAAAAAAATCACGATTCAGATTGCCCGTATCGGACTTCCTGCAGGACTACAAGGAGCAATGTTCTCTATCTCGAACGTCCTCATCCAGTCCTCCATCAATTCCTTTGGCTCGGATGCGATGGCAGGCAACACTGCAGCAAGCAATCTCGAAGGCTTCATCTATACAGCGATGAACGCATTCCACCAAACCGCAGTCAGCTTCATCAGTCAGAATACCGGCGCCCGCAAATTCAAACGTTGCCTCAAGGTTCTGATCCAGTGTTCTGTATTGGTAACTGTCATCGGTGCCGCCATGTGTGCTGCCGGTCTGATTTTCGCCGAACCATTGCTTTACCTATACACCGATGAAGCTATTGTTATGGAATATGGTCTGCTCCGTCTGAATTTCATCTTCCTTACCTATTTTACCTGTGGATTGATGGATGTTCTTACCGGATGCGTCCGTGGCACCGGACATTCCGTCCTTCCGATGGTTGTTTCCCTGCTTGGTGTCTGCGCCTTCCGTGTCGTTTGGATTTATACGGTTTTTGCAGCAACACCGACATTGGAATCACTCTACATGTCCTACCCGATATCCTGGATCTCCACAGCAGTGGTACACTTCCTCTGCTTTATCTTCATTCATCGGAAAAATGTAAAAAATACAGCAGCGGAATCCATTGCATAAGAAAGCAGATACGATTTTTCTGCATACTCCGATTAAATCCAATCCATCCATACAGTTTGGACACAAAGACCGAAGCTTTCAACATACCATGTTCCACAGCTCCGGTCTTTTCACATTTTCTTCATTTTCCAAACATATTTCACCCATAGTTTTCTGATATACTACTTACAACAGTAAAATTCCTCGTGTTTAAGCCTTGATTCTCTGTTTCTTTCGATTGTGTGAACCGGGTAGTTACGATTACATATTAAAGGAGCCCTTCCCATATGAAACGTTATTTATCTCTCATCCTGATTGTTATATTACTGCTTGTTGCATCTACTGCCTGCGGAAACAAGACCGGTTCCGGCACAAACCCGGACGTTTCCCACAAAGACGCTCCGAAAGAGACGTCCCCAGATACTTCTACCGGCGATGCTTCTGAAAACGAAAGCGTTATACTACCGGAAGCAGATTTCAGCGCCACAGTTTCCGACATGTTCACCAAACGTGATAAAAAAACCGATTATGATGATACCGCGGTCCGCATCCGGTTGAACGGCAGCTCTGCTATTGCAGATTCTGACCGCGTACAGATTTCTGACAACACGATTACCATCACAGAAGAAGACAGCTACATCCTGTCCGGAAGTCTTGACGACGGATGTGTAGTTGTTAACGCAGACAGTTCAGCAAAGATTCATCTTGTCCTGGACGGAGTTGATATCAACAGCAACGATTCTGCCGCCATCCTTATCCTCTCAGCAGATAAAGTAGTTATCACACTTGCCACCGGTCAAAACAGCCTGTCAAATGGCGGAAGTTTTACTGTAACTGACGACATCAATGTCAATGCCGTTCTTTATTCTAAGGCTGATTTATCCTTGAACGGAAGTGGCTCCCTTACCATAACTTCCCCTGCCGGACACGGTATTTCTTGCAAAGACGACCTCGTACTTGCAGGCGGAACTTATACCATAACCGCCGCAAATCACGGACTTGATGCCAACGACAGCATCCGCCTGACGTCTTCCGCCATCACCATCGACGCCGCGGAAGACGGTATGCATGCAGAAAACTCAGACGACACAACGCTCGGTTTTGTTTTCATTGCAGACGGCACTTATCAAATCAGTGCGCAGGACGATGGTATCCACGCAGGTTCCACACTTACGATTCTTGACGGCGACATTAACATTACCGAAAGTTACGAGGGACTTGAGGCGCTCGACCTTATCATTAACGGAGGGAACATCCGTCTTATCGCAAGTGATGATGGACTGAATGCCGCAGGCGGCAACGACGGCAGCGGTTTCGGCGGACGCGGCAACGACACCTTCGGCGGATTCAAAGGCGGCATATTCGACAACCCTGCCGGAAGCCTTGATAATTCAGCAACCATGCCGGACATAAGCCAAGAAAGGAATCCTGACAAGAGAGTGAACAACCGAGACAACCGTCACGATAAAAATAAGAACGATTCCTCAACCCTCCCCGAAGGGTTTGAACATCTTCCACCTGACATTCCCGCTGACCACGACATGCAAAATCGTCCGAACAGCGGTGGTTTTGGCAACAATTTCGATGACGGATCCGACAGCAATCCCGGTGGCAGATTTCCCGTCGGAATGGGTTCCTCTAACGGCAGCATAACGATTACCGGCGGCAACCTGTACATTCAGGCATCCGGCGACGGTATCGATGCGAACGGAAGTCTGACCATCACCGGCGGCAATATCACCATCTGCGGACCGAACCGTGGTGATACTGCTTCCCTCGATTACGACACCTCCGGCACGATCTCCGGTGCCACCTTCATCGCAACCGGAGCAACCGGCATGGCACAGACCCTCAGTTCCACCGCACAAGGCGTCATCACCACAAACGTAGGCAACCAAGATGCCGGAATAACTCTCACCCTGACCGACTCCGATGGTAACTTTCTCCTCACCCAGACCCCGGAGCTTCCGTATAGCCTGGTCATCCTGAGCAGCCCTGACCTCAAGTCCGGCGATACCTACACCCTGCTCTATGGAGCTACCACAAAAACAATCACCGCGGAATAATCATGTAGCAGGCAATGGCCATCACATTATGACTCTTATTACTAAAGAAAAGGTCCATGCGTGCTATAATATTGCATCCGTAAACGTACGAGCTGTCCAGAGAAGCAAAGTTGTAATTGGCAATTCAATATCTGTGACTGTAGAGTGACGCCGCCCCTTATATCGTAGCGAGCTCGCGAGCTAGGATATTAGGGGCGGCGTCACGGCCCAAACGCAAGTGGGTCACAGATATGAATTGCAATTACAACTAAGCTTCGACAACTCAGCAAGTCCTCACAGATGCAATTTATACACGCGTGGACCGGGTTACATAAAAAGGCCGTCATAATGCGACGGCCTAAACTTTTTACGCAGTATAGTTATCGAAGTATCCCTGTACCAGAACAATCGGTGTTCCCTTATCACCACTGCCGGAAGTCAGGTCACACAGAGAACCAATCAGGTCAGTCAGACGACGCGGGGTCGTACCCTGGGAAGCCATCTTACCAACGAGGTCCTTATCCTTGTTCTTGATATACTCGGAGATTGCTGCCTTCAGCTC
>JAZSIB010000201.1:0-2992 GCA_045533585.1 Lachnospiraceae bacterium
TTACCGTGGTCAGCGGTGATTAAGAGGGTAACGCCGTATTCGTCACATACCTTCTTAAGACGTGCAAGACCGAGGTCAACTGCTTCTACACCAACGATGGTAGCTTCCATGCTGCCGGTGTGGCCAACCATATCGCCGTTCGGGAAGTTGCAACGGATGAAGTCGAACTTCTCAGACTTGATTGCATCGATAACTGCATCGGTGATGTCTGCGGACTTCATCCACGGACGCTCGTCGAAGCTTACGTTGTCGGACGGAATCTCCATGTAGGTTTCAAGCTCTTCGCTGAACTTACCGCTCTTGTTACCGTTCCAGAAGTAGGTAACGTGACCGTATTTCTGGGTCTCAGATATTGCGAACTGGTTGAGCTTTGCGTTTACAAGCAGCTCGGAGAGTGTGTTGGTGATTTCCGGAGGATTTACGAGGAAACGCTTCGGAAGCTTTAAGTCTCCGTCGTACTGCAGCATACCTGCGTATACAACATCCGGCTTCGGTCCGCGGTCAAACTCAGGACATTCGTCACAGTCAAATGCCTTGGAGATCTCGATTGCACGGTCGCCACGGAAGTTGTAGAGAACTACGCTGTCCTTGTCAACGATCGGGCCAACCGGAGTACCGTTCTCAGCGATAACAAATGCCGGAAGATCCTGGTCGATAGCGCCGGTCTCTGCACGGTAGGTTTCAATTGCTTCGGTCGCAGTTGCGAACTGACGGCCGATTGCACGTACGTGAGTATCCCAGCCAAGCTTAACCATGCCCCAGTTAGCTTCGTAACGGTCCATGGTAACCTTCATACGTCCGCCACCGCTGGCAATCTTGCCATCGAAGGATGCGTCGTTTAACTCTTTGAGGCAGTCTTCCAACATATCAATGTAGGTAAGTGCAGAAGTAGCCGGTACATCACGGCCGTCAAGTAAGGTGTGGATACGAACCTTCTTAACGCCGGAAGCCTTTGCCTGCTTTAACATATTCAAAAGGTGGGAAATGTTCGAGTGTACGTTACCGTCGGAGAGGAGTCCGAGGAAATGTAAGGTCGAATCATTTGCCTTTACGTTGTCAATTACTTCGTTCCAAGCTTCGGAAGCGTACATCTTGCCGCTTTCGATGGATTCGTTTACGAGCTTTGCGCCCTGGGAATATACCTGACCACAGCCGAGTGCGTTGTGACCAACTTCACTGTTACCCATGTCGTCATCACTGGGAAGACCAACAGCGCTGCCGTGTGCTTTCAGGCGGGTGTTCGGACAGTTCTTTAAGAACCAGTCGAGAGTAGGGGTGTTTGCTTCGGTTACTGCATCACCGAGACCGGTTTTGCTGAAGCCGATACCGTCCATTACTACGAGACATACTTGCTTTTTCAATGTGATATCCTTTCTGCGCTTAAGATTTGCAGGTTGTGCGGAAATGTTACCGTCCGGATCCCGCAGATGCGCGTTACATAACTAACCGAAGTGTATTTTACACACAACCGGCGTGCTTGTAAAGAATCATTTTGTACTTTTCTCTAAGAAATACTCTGCATATGGGTGATTTGCCGGATAGACCGGATTTTCACAGAGGTTTTTCATCAGAGTTTCGTATTTTTCTGCTTTTTTCTTATATTCATCTCCGAGTCCTGCTTCCTCAGCTGCATGATAAACGCGGTACTTGAATGTGTAGTCGTGCATCAGAAGTCGTTCCCAGTATGGCTCAAATTCTTCTTCGTAGGCTTCCTTTATCTGCATCTGGGTAGAGAGGCCTTCATAGAAGTTGTTATCTGCGTAATGGGATAAGCGCTTCATGCGGGAATTAACATCTCCGTGAGAGGAAGTCCCCATGCGGATGGCGACATAACCGATGGAAAAGAGTACAACACACAAAGTGATTACGAGAACAACGGTTGCAAGCGACGACATAAATTTTACTTTATATAGGTCATTCCAGCGGGTATATGCTACATAAAGTATTGCAGCCGGAATTGCCAGAACAACGCCAACCAAAGCTACAATTATACAAAATCCAAAAATAGCTGCACTGCTCATGGTGTTTCCTCCTGTTCCGCTAATTTTGCAATGGCTTCTTTGCCCAGTTCGATGGCTTCTTGGTGGTATGCACTGGAGACAAAGAGCCCTTCCTCGTTACGCTCAAGATAGGTGGTTGCTTCATCGGACAGTCCCAAATATCCACGAAAGTAAGCAACGCCAAACTGGTGAAAATCTTCTTGAATTGCTTCGCCTTCGGTATCTTCCAGAGCAGAACACAAATTCATAATCATCGTAGAGTCGACGGTGTTGCTAATCGGTCTGCCATATTCCAAGTCATCCGCCAGCTCCATTGCAAACATATAAAAGTTTTCAAACGAGCGATTGTCATATTGGTTAATCTCGGCAAGGTAAACTTCAGAAAAAGACTCCTTCTTTGCCTGTTTTTCATAGGAAATAGAGAACCAAAAGACGAAGAAAAGCATAAGAATATTGACCGGAATCAAAATCCAGACAATTCTTGTGAAAACACGGCGTAGCAGTTCCGGACGTTTTTGCTTCATCAGGAACGGGCGTAGCAGAACGTTGTGTTCAATCTTTTGACGGACTTCGTTTTGAAAAAAGATTCCGTCCGGATTTTCCTGTCCGCAGTAGGGACAGGCGACTTCGTGAAAGGCGACTTGGCCGCCGCAATAAGGACAAATCATCGGTTCTCCTCCGTTTCTGTTACTTCGCTCCAATAATATTTTATCAATTTTTCTTTGATGGCACGCAATTCTTCAGGGTCTTCATCTTGTCGGATGGCAACAAGCTCTGCATCCTCGAGACCATATCCTTTGAATCGGTCAACGCTCCACTGATAAATCTCGTCCAAAGCTTTTTTGTTACCGATAAAACCGGAATTGTCTTTATAAAGGTCATAGTAATAAAAAACAAAGTGGGCTTGTACCATCTGGCGACCGACATAGAATTCTGCTCCGTCCAGCCAGACGTCGTAGGGGATATCCGTACGTTGTTCACGGAGAGAGGCA
>JAZSIB010000107.1:0-4192 GCA_045533585.1 Lachnospiraceae bacterium
ATGTCAGTGGCAATTCCGCGTGTAGATGTAAAGGCTTTAGGGCTGCAGAATGTTAATGTTTGTACCCAGACCGGTGCGGAAACGGCAATCGGAGCATGTGACAGAGCAATCGTGGAGGTTTCTGCAGTGCGTGCGAAACTCGGTGCATATCAGAATCGTCTGGATCATGCAATTACGAATCTGGAACTGACGGGAGAAAACATGACCGAAGCGATGTCCCGTATTGCAGATACCGATATGGCGAAAGAAATGACGCAGTATACACAGCAGAATGTATTGTCACAGGCAGGTGTTGCAATGCTGTCGCAGGCAAATGAGCGTCCGCAGAATATACTTTCCTTGTTGCAGAGTTAATTTGTATTCGCGAGGGAAGGAGAATGTCCTTCAACGTTTATATCTGTAGGGTTGCAGATAGCGGAAAGGTGTGTTTACTGGTATGAAAAAAGAACGGGTACAGGAATTTGCGGCACGGGTAACGCAAGGCTCGAAGACCGATTTGATTGTGATAATGTATGATATCATTTTAGAGGATATCGCAGAGGCAAGGCGAATCATTGCGGCAGAAGATGTTGTGAGTAAAGGGAAGCGTTACGGAACGCCGGTAAGGGAAGAATACCGGAAAGAGCTGCTGCATGCGGCACGTTTTGTGAGCGAGTTGATGGCGGCACTGGACTTTCGTTACCGTCTCTCTTATGAACTGAGAAATCTCTATGTTTATGCGCACAAATGTTTAACAGAGGCGGCTTTTTCGGGTGAAACAATGAGGCTGACCGACGTGGAAGATATGATGAACGGTTTGAAGGAAGCGTTTGCAAAGGTTGCCGAAGAGGATACCTCAGGACCTGTGATGCAAAACTCGCAGAAACTGACGGCGGGACTTACTTACGGAAAAGGCAGATTAAATGAAATCTGTGTGGACCCGAACGATGCAAAGAGAGGTTTTCTGGCGTAAGAGACAATATAGAGAATGATTGTTATAAAAGCAGGAGCGCGGGCAGTGTTCCTGCTTTTGTTTTACAGGGAAGGCAGTGTGCAAAGAAGAGGCATCGGGAAGAGAACGAGAGGGAGTTCTTTGTTGTAATTTGCGATAAAGCGTGATAAACTGTTAAATTATAGTACAGAGTGTATTGTGGTGCACACGAAACGTGATCGTGTATGAGAAAATATAGGAGTGTCCGGAACAGTGTTCCGAATCAGGAGGAAATATGAGCGATAATAAATTAACCCTGCTTACAGATTTTTATGAGCTGACAATGATGCAGGGATATTATAAAAAAGGCATGACAGAGACCGTTGTATTTGATGCGTTTTATCGGGAGAATCCATCCCAGAGCGGATATGCCATCTGCTGTGGTCTGCAGCCGGTGATTGATTATATCAAGAACCTGACCTTTGATGAGGATGATATTGCATATCTTCGTTCTCTTCGTGTGTTTGCTGAGGAATTTTTGGAGTATCTTGCAAATTTCAAGTTTTCGGGTGATATCTATGCGATTCCGGAAGGCTCGGTAGTCTTCCCGATGGAACCGCTTCTGAAGGTAGTGGCGCCGATTGTAGAGGCGCAGCTGGTTGAGACGGCGATATTGAACCTGATTAACCATCAGAGTTTGATCGCAACGAAGGCTTCCCGTGTGTGTTTTGCGGCACGTGGCGAGGCGGTAATGGAATTCGGTCTTCGTCGTGCACAGGGACCGAACGCAGGAACCTACGGCGCAAGAGCGGCAGTTATCGGAGGATGTATCGGTACCAGTAATGTGCTCTGTGGACAGCTTTACGATGTTCCGGTACTCGGAACACATGCACACAGCTGGATTATGAGTTTCCCGGATGAACTGACAGCGTTCCGCACCTATGCTGAGATGTATCCGCAGAATGTTACCTTGCTGGTAGATACCTACGATACGCTCCGTTCCGGTGTTCCGAATGCAATTACCGTATTTCACGAGCTTCGGGCAGCAGGCAAGCTCCCGGCACGTTTTGGTATCCGTCTGGACAGCGGCGACCTTGCATATTTGTCCAAGAAAGCGCGTAAGATGTTAGATGAAGCAGGTTTCCGTTCAGCATCCATCTGTGCATCCAGTGATTTGGATGAGTATTTGATTGACTCGTTAAAAACACAGGGCGCGGCAGTGAATTCATGGGGTGTCGGAACGAATCTGATTACTTCAAGGGACTGTCCGGCGTTCGGCGGTGTTTATAAGCTGGCAGCGGTGGAAAAGGATGGGGAGTTTGTACCGAAGATTAAGCTCTCTGAGAATCCGATGAAGGTAACGAATCCGGGTAATAAGACCGTATTCCGTGTTTACGAAAAAGAAAGCGGTAAGATTAAGGCAGACCTGATTGCGTTAGCGGATGAAACATTTGATGAAAATGAACCATTGCTTTTGTTTGACCCGGTTGCAACATGGAAGAGAACACTGATGAAGCCGGGTACATATACCATCCGTGAAATGCTGGTTCCGGTGTTCCTGAAAGGGGAATGTGTTTACGAATCTCCTTCGGTTATGGAGATTCGCGGTTATTGTGCGCAGGAATTGGATACGCTATGGGTAGAGACAAGACGTTTGGTAAATCCGAATGAAGTATATGTGGACTTGTCACAGAAGTTATATGATATGAAACAGAGTCTGCTGCATACCTATGCAAAGGGTGAATAAATCTGTATATAGGTGTAAGTGTGGCAACAGATTTTATATCTGTCGGGTGGAAATCCTGAGAGTGAATGGAGGGGCTTGAATGTTTTGGTTGTATGATTCGACGTATATATTGGTGATTCTGGCAGCAATTATCAGTTTGATTGCGTCTGCTAAGGTAAAGTCTACTTATGCAAAGTATAGCAAGGTGTTGTCAGCGCGCGGAATTACTGCGGAGCAGGCAGCACAACAGATTCTGTATGGAGCAGGTTTGTCGCAGGTTCCGATTAATCAGGTAGCAGGCAATCTGACCGACCATTACGATCCGCGTTCGCAGACATTGGCGCTGTCGCAGACGGTGTTCGGTTCGAGCTCAGTTGCAGCAATCGGTGTTGCGGCACATGAGTGTGGGCATGCAATACAGGATGCAGAGAACTACGCACCGATTCGTATCCGTAACGCTATCGTTCCGGTCGTGAATTTCGGTTCTACTTTATCGTGGCCGTTACTGTTATTGGGACTGGTATTGTCGTTTGATCCTTTAGTGCTTGCTGGTATCTGGTTGTTTTCTTTGGTAGTAGTATTTCAGCTGGTTACACTTCCGGTAGAGTTTAATGCATCGCGTCGTGCGATGCAGATATTGGAAGAACGCGGTATTTTAGGAGATACGGAATTGAAGGGTGCAAGAAAGGTCTTAAGTGCTGCGGCAATGACCTATGTGGCAGCAGCGGTTGGGTCGCTTTTGCAGCTTGCAAGACTACTGATGATTCGGAATTCACGGAGAAGATAATGGCTGCTCTGTTTACAGAAAGCTGAAGCATACTGTATGCCGGTGGTGACGGAGAGAAAAGATAAGGCGATACAAAGGAGGCGAGATAACGAATATGGGAAGTTCGTTGTTAGGAGTTTTGGCGGATAATTTTTTGAGCTTTGATTTTATCATTTTTCTTCTGGCAGGATTGAATATATTTATCCTGATAAAGACCTCCATCTATTCAAAGCAACTCTATAAAACCCTAAATCCTTACTGCTGGATACCGGGAGGAGATGCGTCTCTTCGTGAGATACAGGAGAAGTTTGCACAACAGAAGGACAAGTCTTCCGAGACGGACATCATTCAGCTTCGCCGGAAGATGAATACATATTATGTGATATACGAAAATCTGACCGCAATTTTCCCTTTGCTTGGTCTGCTCGGAACGGTAGTGTCCCTACTTCCTTTAGTAGGAGATATGGGTGAGATTGTGACCGGATTGTTCTTCAGCGCATTGACTTCTACGATGTGGGGCATTATCTTCGCGATTGTGTTTAAGGCATTGAACGGTTATCTGTCTTCCGGTATTGAGGATAACGAGAAAAACATAGAGATTTATCTTCAGAGAAATACGGACCGGTTCCTGCGAGAATGCAGCGAGGAACAAGAGCGGGTAAGCGTATCGGAGGCGGTTTCTGTGGCAAAAGAAACTGTGGAAGAACAGGAAATGAAGTTGGCGTTTGCACAAGCAGCAGTAACGGTGGACGCGGAAGAGACAGCAGATACAGAGAAGACAGAAGAAACG